>CADAKW010000005.1 GCA_902788645.1 uncultured Lachnospiraceae bacterium | reverse complement strand
TAGATAATATGAAGTGACCTCACATTTGTAGCAACGTGGATTTACCTGTATACTAGAGTTTGACTAAAAACAAAGGTAACAGGGATTACCGCATACAAAAGGAGATCACTCATATGAAAAGAATACTAAAAATCGGTATGGATGTCCATACCACAAATTACACATTATGCGCAATGGAACCAATAATCGGTGAGGATGACCGTGTATTTGCAACAATCAAGGTAACACCAGATTACAAAAATATTTTGATGTTTATTGAAAATCTGAAATTGAAACTTGGATTGAATGATGAATACGATATCCAGTGCGGATATGAGGCAGGATGTCTTGGATACTCACTTTATAACCAGCTGACAGCGGCAGGAGTAAAATGTGTGATACTTGCACCAACAACTATGCTTACACCACAAGGTGTGAGAATTAAAACGGATATGCGTGATGCATATATGATAGCACAGTGTCTGTCATATGGTGGTTATCATGCCGTTTATATTCCGACAGAGGAGGATGATTCGGTAAAAGAATATCTTCGCATGAGAAATGATCATAAACTTGCTTTAAAGAAAATCAAACAGCAGATCAACGCATTCTGCCTCAGGCATGGATTTTGTTATAGTGGAACAAAATGGACAATAACACATTTGAAATGGTTAAAAAAGCTGGAGATCAAAAATGCACTATATCGAGAAACGCTGGATGAATACATGGCATCTTATGAGGAACAGGAATCCAAGATTGAGAGATATGATAAAAGAATTGAGGAAATTTCCGAGCAAACAAGATATCATGACAAAGTTAAAAAATTAGGATGTTTTCTTGGAATCAAGACACACACAGCATTATCACTTATTGTTGAAACCGGTGATTTTAAAAGATTTGCAAAAGGAAACCAATATGCGGCATATCTGGGGCTCGCCCCTGGAGAAAACTCAAGTTCAGACAGCATTCATCGCCTTGGAATAACTAAAGCAGGAAACAGTCATTTGAGACTGTTGCTGATAGAAGCAGCAGGAGGAATATGTAAAGGTGCAGTAGGGCATAAATCGAAAGATTTGCGAGCAAGACAGAATGGTAATACGGCAGAAGTGATAGCATATGCTGACAAAGCGAATACGAGATTACGGAGCCGATACTATAAATTTATAAGGCATGGAAAGAAAAGAAATGTGGCAGTATCTGCAATAGCAAGAGAACTGGCATGCTTTGTATGGGGAATGATGACGGATAACATTGAAATGAAAGCAGTGTAGAAGTATAAAGTATATCATAGTCATCTGCCAGTCAAGGGTGCAAAGCACCGCTGAAGCGGCAATCCCTTGACAGACAGCTGCCTATGATAAATGGGTAGTTAAGCAGAAAAAGCAGCATACTGCAGCTGTTTCTGCCAAAGGTAACAAGTAAACAATCTGACAGTATTAGAAAAGAGCTGTGGTCACTGTAAGGTCTGGGTTATCTGCGTCCTTCCTATGTGCGCACATGAAACACTGTGATCCACGAAAATAGATAGTAGAACCCAACGGCGGATCATTAGCCTGTAGGTAACCAATCCACGTATAACAGAGTGGCCAACTGCCGGGGACTGTTAAACTAGGGCTCTTTTCCAATGCTGTCAGAAAAAACAAATGTGACTGGAGTTAAGAAAAGTTTCTTAAAATTAGCTCTTGACAAAAGTCACTTCATTCGAATATGTTTTTGTGCAACTTGTTCATTTTTGCTTGCAAAATATAGTGAGTTGTAGTATAATATAACCATTCTAAACAGTAAAGGAGTTGGGGACTTATGCAGTATATCATCAGTGGTAAGAACATCGACGTAACAGAAGGATTGAAGGCTGCCGTCCAGGACAAGCTGGGCAAGCTGGAGAGATATTTTACACCGGAGACAGAAGTTCATGTAACCCTGAGTGTAGAGAAGGAGAGACAGAAAATAGAGATTACCATCCCAATGAAAGGAAATATTGTCAGAGCAGAGCAGGTCAGCGATGACATGTACGTTTCTATTGATCTTGTAGAGGAAATTATTGAGCGTCAGCTTCGTAAATATAAGAACAAGATTGTCGATCAGCAGCAGTCAGCAGTCAGCTTGAGCAAGGCTTTTGTAGAGGAGGATATCGAGGAGGATGATGAGATCAAGATCATTCGTTCCAAGAGATTCGCTATGAAGCCGATGGAGGCTGAGGAGGCTTGCTTACAGATGGAGCTTCTGGGACACAATTTCTATGTATTCCGTAATGCAACAACTGATGAAGTCAATGTTGTATATAAGAGAAAAGGAAATACTTATGGATTGATCGAGCCGGAGTTTTAAAGAGTTAGTTTATGGGAGAAGGAAAATAAGCACGGGAAGGTATTATACAGTGGGGTGTATAATATAAAGCAGTATAGAAGGGGCGAGTGTCAGTTTTTGGCACCCGCTCTTTTTTTATTATATTAGGAAAATGCTTGTAACGTAGAGTGAGCAAGACCAAAACGCTGGTTTTGCCCTTTTTTGCAACAGAAAGGAAAGAGAGATGAAACGAACAAAAAGAGTAATTGCCTTATTTGTGGGAGCGGCTATGATCCTGTCCCAGCTGACAATGCCGGGGATGGGAAAAAGAGCCTTAGCGGATAGTGGTTTTCAGGATCTGGATCAATCACAGATCACGGAGGCGATGGGAGCCGGCTGGAATCTGGGCAATCAGTTGGAGGCATCAAACGGTGGTACACCGTCGGAGACGGCATATGGTAATCCGGTGATCAGTGAAGACCTTATTAAAGCAGTGAAAAAAGCAGGATTTCGTTCAATCCGTATTCCGGTTTCTTATTTGAGTAAGATCGGAAGTGAGCCGGATTATACCATCGATTCTGCCTGGCTTGACAGAGTGCAGCAGGTAGTGGACATGTGTATGGACAATGATCTTTATGCTATTATTAATATGCATGGGGACGGTTACACAAGCGTGACCGGAGGATGGCTGTATTGCGGAGATGACGATTCCGGACAAGAACAGATCAAAGCAAAGTATAAAGCTTGCTGGAAACAGATTGCAACGCGCTTTCAGTCCTATGATGAGCACTTGATCTTTGAATCCATGAATGAGGAGTTTGATGGAGGTTATGGCAATCCGCCGGCAAAAGCATATGCAAACATCAATGCATATAACCAGATTTTTGTGGATACCGTACGTCAGACCGGTGGCAACAACGATAAACGCTGGCTGCTGATACCGGGCTGGAATACCAATATCAATTATACAGCAGACAATTATGGATTTCAGCTGCCAACAGATTCTTATCGTTCGGGCGATATAGCAGCCGATGAGCAGAGGATTATGATCTCTGTGCATTATTATGATCCGTGGGATTTTTGCGGAACAGAGGATGGCAGTGTTACTCAGTGGGGAGATGCTGTGACTGACAGCTCTAAAAAAGCGTCATGGGGAGACGAATCCTATCTGAAGAGCCAGTTTCAGAAACTGCAGAGTGTATTTGTACAAAAGGGTTATCCGGTAGTGATCGGAGAATACGGATCGATTGATAAATCTACCGATGATTCTGTAAATGCTGCGTCTCGTGTTGAATTTGCCAGAAAGGTATGCAGCTATGCCAAAAAGGATGGGCTGATTCCGGTATATTGGGATAACGGATACAATGGACATTATGGTTTTGGTCTTTTTAACAGATATAATAGTCAGGTAACACAGCAGGAGATCATTGATGGGATTATGGAGGTCTATGGAAGTGCGACCGGCACAAGTACACCGGAGACCACAACCGCGACGCCGTCCGCTTCTGCAGCAGGAGCAACGGATACACCATCTACAGGAGTAGAAAGAGAGATTCTGTTTGAAAACGGAAGTGTCGATGAAAGCTATGAAACGAACGATGCATCATGGCTTGTAAACGGAAAAGATAACGATACGCTTACGGTAATATATACATGTACGGAGACAGATCATGCCGGCTGGGGGATTCTTGGCTGGGGAGCTTCCGTAGACGGTGAGTGGAAAGAGGGAAAAGGATATTCCGCAGGAAGTCCGGCCTCTACCGAGGTTACGGATACATGCACCCTGAAGGAGCTGCGGGAGGCTCTTGATATCAGCAGCAGTTCAACGGTTAGTTATTTAAAGCTATCTGCTTATAATGGTGGAAAGATACTGAAAATATATCTGGAAAAAGAAGCTTCTGCGACAACGTTGCCAACCGTGACGCCGAGTCCGACACCAAGTGCTACAGAAGAAGTACCGACAGCAACACCGGCCGCAAGCACTACAGCAGGAGCGCCGACGGTGGCACCGACACCAACGTCAAACGCTACGGAAGAAGTACCGACAGCGACGCCGACCGCAAGCGCTACAGCAGGAGCGCCGACAGTGGCACCAACGCCGATGCCAACGTCAGGCACTACGGCAGAAGTACCGACCGGAACACCGACGGTAAGTGCCACAGCAGGGGTGCCGACAGTGACACCGGCACCGACGTCAGGCATTACGGCAGAAGTACCGACCGGAACACCGACGGTAAGTGCCACAGCAGGGGGGCCGACAGTGGCACCAACGTCAAGCACTACGGCAGAAGTACCGACTGAGGCACCGGAGGCAAGTGCTACAGCAGGAGTACCAACACAGAGGCCGTCTGTAATCCCGGTTACGGAGGTCCCGGATACTACGGAGACACCAGAAAATACAGACACCCCGGTGCCGGGAACTTCGGATGCGCCGGATATTACTCCGGTTCCCGGAACTTCAGATGCGCCGGATACCACCATTGCACCGGGAGTCTCAGAGACACCGGGAAAAACAACAGTACCGGGGGTATCAGGAACTCCGGCACCGAAAGAGTCTCCGGTACCGGGAAGCAGTACATCTGCGCCGGCACAGCAGGAACAGACCCAAAAAATGTATGTAACTCAAAAATATTCATTGGCGGCAGGAGAGGAAACTGACATAGAATCATGTCATAGTTCCAATGTGAAAGTGGCCCGGGTGGATCTTTCCGGCAGGGTATCGGCATTGAAAGCCGGTTCTGCAGTGATCACGATCACATATGTCGATGGTACGTCTGTTATTTACAGGCTGCAGGTGGTTAAGCCGAAGGTGATTTTGAAGCATAATAAGCTTTCGATACGTAAGGGACAAAAAGCGCGGATAGAAATAAAGAAGAAGCTTTCTTCCGATAAAGTGAAAAAATATCGTGTCAAAAACAAAGCGGTTGTAAGAGTTACAGCGGCAGGTAAGGTCACGGGACAGCAGAAAGGCCGTACATATGTCACCGTGATCATGAAAAGCGGTGCCCGCAAACAGTGCAGGATTACGGTAAAATGATAAAGATATGATCAGAGAGTCTCTGGAGTATTGTGTCAATGGCAGTACTTCAGGGGCTTTTGCTTTTGAAGGAAAAATAAAAGTTGCTTATAAACTGGAAAAATGCTATACTTGAGTGTAATTTCGGAATTAGGTGAAATTATATTTACCTGCGGATAGGGGCAGGTATTGGAAAGGTAAGGTAGAGTATGAGTATTTTTACAAAGATTTTTGGCACTCATAGTCAGCATGAGCTGAAGCGCATTACCCCGATCGTAGATAAGATCGAAGCGTTAGCTCCTGAATATGAGGCATTGAGTGATGAGGAGCTGCAGGCAAAGACTCCTGAATTTAAGGAGAGACTGGCAAATGGTGAGACGCTGGATGATATTCTGGTAGAGGCATTTGCGACAGTCAGAGAGGCAGCAACCCGTGTTTTGAATATGAGACATTATCGTGTACAGCTGATCGGTGGTGTGATCCTGCATCAGGGACGTATCACAGAGATGCGTACAGGTGAAGGTAAAACCCTGGTTTCTACACTTCCTGCATACTTAAATGCTTTGGAGGGAAAGGGTGTTCACATTGTCACAGTCAATGATTATCTGGCAAAGCGTGATGCTGAGTGGATGGGAAAGGTACATGAGTTTCTCGGCTTAAAGGTTGGCGTGATCTTAAACTCCATGGATAACGATGAGAGACGAGAGGCATATAACTGTGATATCACATATGCTACAAACAACGAGCTTGGTTTCGATTATCTTCGTGACAACATGGTTGTTTATAAGAAGGATCTGGTACAGAGAGAGCTTCATTATGCAATCATCGATGAGGTGGATTCCGTATTGATCGATGAAGCACGTACGCCGCTGATCATTTCCGGACAGAGTGGCAAGTCCACAAAGCTTTACGAAGCTTGTGATATATTTGTTAAACAGCTCACCAGAGGTACCCGCAAGGAGCTTTCCAAGATGGATATCCTGATGGCAGAGGATGAGCAGGAGACAGGAGATTATGTTGTCGATGAGAAGGACAAAAATGTAAACCTGACTGAGGAGGGTGTCCGCAAGGCAGAGCGTTTCTTTGGTGTAGATAATCTCGCAGATCCGGACAATCTGGAGCTGCAGCACAATATCAATCTGGCTCTTCGTGCCCATTCGCTGATGGCAAGGGACAAGGATTATGTGGTGAAGGATGATGAGGTGCTGATCGTAGATGAGTTTACCGGACGTATCATGCCGGGACGTCGTTTCTCCGACGGTCTGCATCAGGCGATCGAGGCAAAGGAGCATGTAAAGGTCAAGAGAGAAAGCAAGACTCTTGCTACGATCACGTTCCAGAACTTCTTCAACAAATATGAAAAGAAATCCGGTATGACAGGTACGGCTCTCACAGAGGAGAAGGAGTTCCGTGATATCTATGGAATGGATGTTATCGAGGTTCCGACCAATCTGCCGATCGCACGTATTGATTATGATGATGCCGTATACAAGACCAAGAAAGATAAGTTTAATGCCGTTGTTGCGGATATCGTAGAGGCACACGCGAAGGGACAGCCGGTTCTGGTTGGTACCATTACCATTGAGACATCTGAGATGCTGAGCCAGATGCTTCAGAAGAAGGGCATTCCTCATAAGGTGTTAAATGCGAAGTTCCATGAGCTGGAGGCAGAGATCATCGCGGATGCAGGTCAGATGGGTGCTGTAACCATCGCAACCAACATGGCCGGCCGTGGTACTGATATTAAGCTTGGCGAGGGCGTTAAGGAGCTTGGTGGTCTGAAGATCATCGGTACAGAGCGTCATGAGTCCCGTCGTATTGATAATCAGCTTCGAGGTCGTGCCGGCCGTCAGGGAGATCCGGGTGAGTCCCGTTTTTATATTTCCCTGGAGGATGATCTGATGCGTCTGTTCGGTTCTGACCGTATCAAGGGCTTGTTTGATGCGATGCCGGATGGAGAACAGGTGGAGCACAAGATGCTTTCCAGTGCTATTGAGAGTGCCCAGAAGAAGATTGAGGGTAACAACTTCGGTATTCGTAAAAACCTGTTGGAATTTGATCAGGTCAACAATGAACAGAGAGAAGTTATCTATAAAGAGCGCCGGATGGTTCTTGACGGAGAAAACATGCGTGACACCATTCTGAGCATGCTCAAGGAGCAGGTAGAGAAGGCTGTCAGCCGTGTGGTCGGTGATGATCAGAGTGCGGAAGACTGGGATATCGCAGAGCTCAACAATATACTTCTTCCGATTGTTCCTGTTAAGCGCATTGAGCTGACAGAAGAGCAGAAGAAGCATTGCACCAAGGCAGAGCTGATCGAACAGCTTCAGAAGGAGGCTGTCGAAGTATATGAGGCGAAAGAGGCAGAGTTCCCTGAGCCGGAGCAGTTCCGTGAGGTGGAGCGGGTGATTCTTCTGAAGGTGATCGACCGCAAGTGGATGGATCATATCGATGATATGGATCAGCTTCGTCAGGGTATCGGACTTCAGGCGTATGGTCAGAGAGATCCTGTTGTAGAGTACAAATTTGCAGGCTTTGATATGTTTGATGCCATGATCGATTCTATTGCAGAGGAGACCATTAAGGTACTCACACATATTAAGATCGAGCAGAAGGTTGAGAGAGAGCAGGTGGCACAGGCAACAGGCACCAACAAGGATGATTCTGCGGTAAAGGCACCAAAGAAGAGAAAGACCAAGAAGATACAGCCAAATGATCCGTGTCCTTGCGGAAGCGGTAAGAAGTATAAGCAGTGTTGTGGTAGAAAATACTAAAACCCACAGGCAGGTTTATAGCTCTGGTTTACCACAAGAGGGAGACCGGAGCTTCATAGAAATATTTAAGGGAAAAGAAAGAGGTGAAAAAGATGGTTGAGTTTGATGCGATCAAACAGTCCCTGGCAAATTATGCCCAGCCATTGTTAGAGATGGGGGATTCACTTTGACCTGGCTAACAAAAAAGACCGGGTTGAAGAGCTGGATAAGACAATGGAGGAACCGGGATTCTGGGATAATCCTGAAAAGTCTACAGCGATAGTACAAGAAAGCAAGCATTTGAAAGATGTGATCAAGCGTTATGAAAAGCTCTGTGCTGACAGAGAGGATATGCTGATGCTCATTGAGATCGCAGAGGAGGAAAATGACACGGACATGGTTCCGGAGGTGCAGGAGAGCTATGATGAGTTCTGCAGCGAATATGAGGCGATCCGTATTGAGACACTTCTTTGCGGTGAGTATGATAAGGACAATGCAATCCTTACTCTTCATGCAGGTGCCGGCGGTACCGAGAGCTGTGACTGGGCAAGTATGCTGTGCCGTATGTATCAGCGATGGGCTGAGAAAAAGGGATTTCAGGTAGAGATGCTTGATTTTCTGGATGGCGATGAGGCAGGTTACAAATCCGTCACACTGCAGATCAACGGAGAGAATGCATACGGCTATCTGAAATCAGAGCACGGTGTGCATCGTCTGGTGCGTATTTCGCCGTTCAATGCAGCCGGCAAGAGGCAGACCTCTTTTGTGTCCTGTGATGTAATGCCGGACATTGAGGAGGATCTGGATATTGAGATCGCGGATGATGACATCCGTATTGATACCTACCGGTCCAGTGGTGCCGGTGGACAGCATATCAATAAAACCTCATCGGCAATCCGTATCACCCATTATCCTACGGGGATCGTGGTACAGTGCCAGAATGAGCGGTCCCAGCATATGAACAAGGATAAGGCGATGCAGATGTTGAAAGCGAAGCTGTTTATCTTAAAGCAGCAGGAGCAGCAGGAAAAAGCCAATGGCATTCGTGGAGAGTCGAAGGAGATTGGCTGGGGAAGCCAGATCCGCTCCTATGTTATGCAGCCGTATACAATGGTGAAGGATCACAGAACCAACGAAGAAATTTCAAATGTGCAGGGAGTGATGGATGGAAATATTGATCCGTTTATCAACGCATATCTTGCATGGATTACGAAAACGAATCACTAAGACAAAAGGATGGAGGACAAACATGGTAAAAGTAGGTGTATTAGGTTATGGAACAGTAGGATCCGGAGTTGTGGAGATCCTTGAAAAGAATAAGGACATCATTGCAAAGAGAGTAGGACAGGAGATTTCTGTGAAAGCAGTGTTAGATCTGCGTGATTTCCCGGGAGATCCTGTAGAAAAGATACTTGTACATGATTTTGATATCGTTGCAAATGATCCGGAGATTTCTATTGTTGTAGAAACCATGGGAGGAGTTCATCCTGCCTATGAATTTGTAAAAACATGTCTGGAGAATGGCAAGAGTGTATGTACTTCCAACAAGGCACTTGTTGCAGCATATGGTCCGGAGCTTCTGGCACTGGCTGAGAAAAAGAGCATCAACTTCCTGTTTGAGGCAAGTGTCGGCGGTGGTATTCCGATCATCCGTCCATTGAAGACATCTCTGGCACCGGATGAGATCCTGGAGATCTCCGGTATTCTGAACGGTACTACTAATTATATTCTCACAGAAATGACAGAGAAAGGATCAGACTTTGATTCTGTATTAAAGGATGCACAGGATAAGGGATATGCGGAGAAGGATCCTACGGCAGATGTAGAGGGTTATGATGCATGTCGTAAGATTGCAATCCTGACTTCTCTGGCTTACGGAAAGCAGCTTGATTTTGAGGATATCTACACAGAGGGTATCACCAGGATCACAGACAGAGATATTGCATATGCAAAGAAGATGGGAGCAAAGGTAAAGATCTTTGGTTCCAGCAAAAAGGTTGGCGACAAGGTAAGCGCAATGGTAGCTCCGCAGCTGATCTATCCGGAGCACCCTCTTTACAGCGTGGATGGCGTGTTTAATGCGATCCTTGTAAAGGGTAATATGGTTGGAGACGTTATGTTCTATGGTCAGGGAGCAGGAAAGCTTGCAACTGCAAGTGCTGTTGTTTCTGACGTGATGGATGCGGCAAAGCATGCCGGAGTCAATATTATCACACTCTGGGATGCAGAGAGGCTTGATCTGGTGGCAGCAGAGGATGCGAGAAACGTATTCTTTGTACGTGTCAGTGGCATTAAGGCTCAGAAATCTGACAAGGTAAAGGAACTGTTTGGTAATGTCAAGATGGTGGATGCCGGATATGATGATGAATTTGCCTTTGTAACAGAGGAAATGAGTGAGGGAGATTACGAGAAGGCTGCTGCACAGCTGGACGGTGTGATCAATAAGATCCGTGTAGATCAGACCGGTCTTGCATAAAAGCTGTTGTATAGGAGATAATAAGGATCTTTTATACGGTGGAGCCCGGAGATATTCTTCGAAATATATTGTTGTCGCGTAAAAGTTGATAAAGAATGAGGAGAGCGACTGGTTTCAGTCGCTTTCTTTTTTGGAGAAAGAAATGTAGGAGTATTTTTTTATGAATATACAGAAAAAAATAGCAGAAGAATTAAATATCAAGGAGTGGCAGGTTGAGGCAGTCATTAAGCTGATCGACGAGGGAAATACCATTCCGTTTATTGCCCGTTATCGTAAAGAAGTTCACGGATCTCTGGATGATGAGCAGCTTCGAAACCTGTCGGAGAGACTTACCTATCTGAGAAATCTTGAGGAGAAAAAGCAGCAGGTCCTGGCAAGCATTGAGGAGCAGGGAAAGCTCACAGAGGAGCTGAAAAAGCAGATCCTGGAGGCACAGACCCAGGTGGTGGTAGATGATCTGTACCGCCCATACCGTCCGAAGAGAAGAACAAGAGCTACCATTGCTAAGGAAAAGGGACTGGATGGTCTTGCCGGGATCATTCTTGCACAGGAAACCACCAAGAGTCTGGAGGAGGAAGCGCAGAGCTATCTGTCAGAGGAAAAGGGTGTAGAAACGGTAAAGGATGCCATTGACGGAGCCAGAGATATCATTGCTGAGCAGATTTCCGATGAGGCAGATTACAGAATGTATATCCGTAAGCTCACCATGGAGGAGGGCGTGATCACCTCTACTGCCAAGGATGAGAAGGAGCAGTCTGTTTATGAGATGTATTATGAATTTCAGGAGCAGGTCAGCAAGATCGCAGGGCACCGTGTGCTGGCACTGAATCGTGGTGAAAAGGAAAAGATGCTGGTCATCAGGCTGATCGCGCCGGAGGAACGTATATTACAGTATCTTCGCAAAAAAGTGATCACAGCAGATAATGCCAATACAGAGCCGGTTCTGGCAGAGGCTGTGGAGGACAGCTACAAGCGTCTGATCGCACCGGCCATTGAGAGAGAGGTAAGAAATGAGCTGACCGAGAAGGCAGAGGACGGAGCCATCCGTGTCTTTGGTAAGAACCTGGAGCAGCTTCTGATGGCACCTCCGATCGCAGGCAAAACTGTATTGGGATGGGATCCTGCATTTCGTACCGGCTGTAAGCTGGCAGTGGTAGATCCTACGGGAAAGGTGTTGGATACCACGGTGATTTATCCGACGGCGCCGCAGAACAAGGTGGACGAGGCAAAGAGAGTGGTCAAAAAGCTGATTGACCAGTATGATATTTCCCTGATCTCTGTGGGAAATGGAACGGCATCCAGAGAATCCGAGCAGATCATTGCTGAGATGCTGAAAGAAATCAAAAAGCCGGTGCAGTACGTGATCGTCAATGAGGCAGGAGCTTCCGTATATTCTGCCAGCAAGCTTGCCACAGAGGAGTTTCCGAACTTCGATGTGGGACAGAGAAGTGCCACATCCATTGCAAGACGTATTCAGGATCCTCTGGCAGAGTTAGTGAAGATCGATCCCCAGTCCATCGGTGTAGGACAGTATCAGCACGATATGAACCAGAAAAAGCTGTCGGAGACATTGACGGGTGTGGTAGAGGACTGTGTAAATAAAGTTGGTGTTGACCTGAATACTGCATCGGCATCTCTTCTGGAGTATATTTCCGGTATTTCCAAAACGATTGCGAAAAATATCGTTATTTATCGTGAGGAAAACGGAAAGTTTACCAACAGAAAGCAGCTTTTAAAGGTTGCAAAGCTTGGACCGAAAGCCTTTGAGCAGTGTGCTGGCTTTATGCGGATCCAGGGAGGGGATAACCCGCTGGATGCCACAAGTGTTCATCCGGAGTCCTATGAGGCAGCCGGACAGCTTTTAGAGAAGCTGGATATGACCATGGAAGAGGTCAAAAAGCTTCAGGGAGAGCTGGCAAAGGCCAATACCGAAAAGCGTGGTGTGGCACCGAAACCAAAGAAAAAGAAGGATTTTGTGATCCGCAATACAAACTCTGCTTTTGGCGCAGCTTTTGCCAAAGCTTTTGGAGACAGTCAGGTGGAGCTTGCCGAGGATACTCCGACCCCGAAGGAAAAGAAAGCCGGTGTGAAGGGCATTGCCGGCCGGATCAAGGATAAAAAGAAAATGGCTCAGGAGCTTGGAATCGGTGAGATCACTCTGGAAGATATTGTAAAGGAGTTAGAGAAGCCGGCGAGAGATCCGAGAGATGAAATGCCGAAGCCGATCCTTCGCACCGATGTACTGGATATGAAGGATCTCAAGGAGGGAATGATCCTGAAGGGAACCGTGCGTAATGTCATTGACTTCGGAGCGTTTGTGGATATCGGAGTGCATCAGGACGGTCTTGTGCATATCTCCCAGCTGTCCAATAAGGGCTTTGTAAAGCATCCCCTGGATGTGGTCAGTGTCGGGGACATCGTGGATGTAAAGGTAATGAGTGTGGATTTGAAAAAACAGAGGATACAGCTTACCATGAAGCTGTAAAAGAAGCAGTATAACTACTTTTTGCTTTTTTGCTGGAATATGTTATAATCAACTGGAAGGAGGAGTGCATTGTGTTTGGAAAATTAAAGAGGATTTTTCCATAATGCTGACACAATTGCACGATAGTATAAGTGGGAATATTTGGAAGACGCATTGATATAAAAAATGCGACAAAGACGACCTACAGTGACGAAGACCTGAGAAAGCTGGATCTGAATTACCGTAATGAATTTCAGATTGACAGAGACAAGAGGATATATACACCGTTTCGAAAAGAAATGCCAAGGGCGTGGCAGAGTCAGGTCCGGGATATGGCATTTGAGAAGATCCTGGATGACCGTGTGTTCAGTTTTCGTCATCTTCTGGTGATTCCGAATCCTTATGGCGCATCGGTTCAGACAGCGATGCTGCTGTTTAATACCCCAAAGGAATATCGGGTCAGATACCGTATTTTAGGGAAGTCCGAGGGAGCTGATTTTGTAGGTGAGACCTGCATGAGCACCAGACATCGTGTTCCGATCATGGGTTTGTATAAGGGATATACCAATAAATTAATACTGGAATTGATAGACAGTAATGGAGAGGTATACCAGAGAAGAGATCTTAGAATTTATACCAGAGACATTCCGCTGGGACAGCAGAATATTGTGACGAAAGTGGAGCATTCTCAGGAATCCTGTTTTCCGTTTATTTTGGTCAATGGCTTTCAGTTTAAGCCGGTAGTGTTTGATCAGTACGGAGAGGTGCGTTATTCGTTGCAGATCAAGACAGATCAGACGGGTATGATCCCATTGAAAAACGGAAGATTTCTTTATGTAGATGCTACGGTGAACCGTGTTGCATCCGATGGAAAAACCAGAGCCTGCCAGTATCATGAGATGGATTATATGGGGCGGATATATCAGACATATCTGGTGGATTATCCGGTGGGAAGATATGCAGCACAAAATGGAGATTCCTTATTTTTGTTGACCTCATCGGCAGAGGAATATGTGAGCGACTGCATCATTGAACTGGATCGCAGGACCGGACAGATTCGTAAAAAGTGTATGGTTGAGGATCTGATCGGAGATAAAAACAAAAAACAAGGTGACTGGATCGTTGCAAGTGGCCTGCAGTATATTAATGGTCAACTTATATTGACTATGAGACGTTATCATACAGTCCTTTCCATTGACTGGGATAAGCAGTCGGTAAATTGGGCATTGGGACCGAGATCGATCTGGCGGGATACATCGATGGAAGACAAGCTGCTGGTATCGGAGGAGCAGAGTGATGTTGATGGATACATGCCCGAAAATCCGGATATTCAGTGCATGGAAGATGGCAGTATGCAGGTCCGCCTGTATTGCATACAAAATAAAGGAAATCTTCCGGCGGAGGGTGCCGTTTCGGATGATGATTCGAGAATTGATTTTTATGAGATCCATCCGGAGGAACATTCATTTCACAAGCTGAGAAGTGTTGCAGTGGTAAAATCCCAGAAAGATGCAAGCTGTATTTATCAGGAACAAGACAACAAGATCTTATCTTTTTCCGGTATGCTGATGCGGCGGACAGAGAATCTGCGGGCTTGTATAGAAGAACTGGATGGACAGAGTGGTCAGATGATCAATCGTCTGCGATTATGCAAAAGATATCGGAGCGCATGGTTGTTTGAGCCGGATATAGAGGCATATTCCGTACCGTTAAAGCACGATCTTGATGCGGTGAAGGGAAATCTGGAACCACCAGAGAAATATACCGGAAATCTGCCGGAGGCGGTTCCGGAGAAACTCAAAAAGAAGATTTTTGGCAATATCCGTGTGAGCGATACATTATTCCTGTTTGCCTTTTTTGCAGGCAGCGTTCAGAATGTGTATCTTATTGGGGAAAAGCATTCCTATGTACAGAGATTTACCGGACTTGCAAAAAAGCAGCAGAAGGAAAGTTTTTGTATGACATTGGATCAGTTAGAACTTGATGAATATCAGGTTTATGTAGAAGTTGATGATCAGATCTACCATCTGAAAAATGAGATCAGAGTGGAGAGATCCCAAAAAGAAAAATAAATGGAGGAAAACAATGAATCAATTATCACATTTAGAGGAGCTGGAGGCTGAGGCGATTTACATTATGCGTGAAGTTGTAGCTGAGTGTGAAAAGCCGGTTATGTTGTATTCAATCGGAAAGGATAGTTCCGTAATGCTTCATCTTGCATTGAAGGCATTTTATCCGGAGAAGCCCCCTTTCCCGTTTCTTCATGTGGACACTACATGGAAGTTCCATGAAATGATCGAGTTCCGTGATAAAATGGCAAAGAAATATGGTCTGGATATGATTGTTTATACCAATCAGGAAGGTGTAAAGCAGGGAATCAATCCATTTGATCATGGTTCTGCTTATACGGATATCATGAAGACGCAGGCATTGAAACAGGCACTGGACAAATACGAATTTACAGCTGCATTTGGTGGTGGACGCCGTGATGAGGAAAAGTCCCGTGCGAAAGAGCGTATCTTTTCTTTCCGTAATTCTGCTCATGCGTGGGATCCAAAGAATCAGCGCCCGGAAATGTGGAAATTATATAATACAAAGCTGTTTAAGGGCGAAGAGGTTCGAGTATTTCCTCTTTCTAACTGGACAGAGAAGGATATCTGGCAGTATATCCGTCAGGAAAATATAGAGATTCCATCCCTTTATTTTGCAAAAGAGCGTCCGGTTGTTTACCGCGACGGCAATATCATTATGGTGGATGATGATAGAATGCGTCTGAAAGAGGGCGAGAAACCGGTTATGAAAAAGGTACGCTTCCGTACTTTAGGATGTTACCCGCTGACCGGTGGTGTAGAGTCTGACGCAGAGACTCTGGATGAGATCATCGAGGAAACATTAAGTGCAGTATCTTCCGAGAGAACCAGTCGTGTCATTGATAATGAGGCTGCTGGCAGCATGGAAAGAAGAAAGAGAGAGGGGTATTTCTAGGATGCAGAGTTTATTGAAATTTATTACTTGCGGTAGTGTAGATGATGGAAAGTCCACACTGATCGGACATATGCTTTATGATGCTAAGCTGATCTTTGCGGATCAGGAAAAAGCACTGGAGCTTGACAGTAAAGTCGGAAGTACCGGCGGAGCCATTGATTATTCCTTGCTGTTAGATGGTCTTATGGCAGAACGTGAGCAGGGAATCACGATTGACGTAGCATATCGTTATTTCACCACAGAAAAGAGAAGCTTTATCGTGGCAGATACTCCGGGTCATGAGGAGTATACCCGTAATATGGCAGTGGGAGCTTCCTTTGCGGATCTGGCAGTTATCCTTGTGGATGCATCCAAGGGTGTACTGGTACAGACAAGACGTCATACCCGTATCTGTGCATTAATGGGTATTAAACATGTAGTATATGCAGTCAATAAAATGGATCTCATTGATTATGATGAGAATGAGTTTAAGAATATTGCAAAGCAGATCAAGATCATGACAGGCGAGTATGATTTTGAGACCATGCATATTATTCCGGTATCAGCAACAGTTGGTGACAATATCACTACAGAGTCTGCAAAGACACCTTGGTACAAGGGTGGTACCCTTCAGAACTATCTGGAGACCATCGATGTGACAGATCATTCCGACGAGACCGGATTTGTTATGCCGGTACAGCGTGTAAGCCGTCCGGACCGTACTTTCCGTGGTTTCCAGGGAGAGGTTGAGGTCGGAGAGATCCATGTAGGGGATGAGATCACTTCCCTGCCAAGCGGCGAGACAGCTAAGGTAAAGAGTATCCTCAATACCAATAAGGAAGTTGATAATGCTTCCAAGGGACAGGCTGTAACGATCCAGCTTGACACAGAGATCGATGTATCCAGAGGATGTATGCTCTGCAAGGATGTCAACCTTCATACCAACAAGATGTTTACATCAACACTTCTGTGGATGGACGATAACAAGCTGGTAGCAGGAAAGAACTATTTCCTGAAGCTTGGTACCAAGATGGTTCCGGCTGTTGTTATGAATATCAAGTATAAGGTTGATGTCAATGAGGGTACTCATGTACAGACCGATAAGCTGTACAAGAACGAGATCGCATGTTGTGATATTGCATGTTCTGATACAATTGTTTTTGATGAGTTTAAGCATCATAAGGAGCTTGGTGGTTTCGTATTGATCGACCGTATCACCAATATGACTTCTGCATGTGGTGTTGTAGAGCATCCGCTCCGTCGTGACGATAACCTTACATGGCACAATATGGACATTACCAGAGAGCTCCGTGCACAGCAGAAGGGACAGGAGCCAAAGACAATCTGGATGACAGGTCTGTCAGGCGCCGGTAAGTCTACCCTGATCAATGAGGTAGAAAAGAGACTTTTTGCACAGGGTAAGCATACCATGCTTCTGGATGGAGACAATGTACGTATGGGTCTGAACAAGAACCTTGGTTTCAAGGAACAGGATCGTATCGAGAATATCCGTCGTGTAGCTGAGGTTGCAAAGCTTATGAATGATGCAGGACTGATCACACTGACTTCCTTCATCTCTCCATTTGCAAGTGACCGCCGCAGTGCAAGAGATATCATCGGTGATGACAATTTCATTGAGATCTATATCAGTACCCCTCTGGAGGAGTGCGAGAGAAGAGATGTTAAGGGTCTTTACAAGAGAGCCCGCAGTGGTGAGATTCCAAACTTCTCCGGTATTTCCAGTCCTTATGAGGCACCGGAAAATCCTGAGATCACCATTGATACCACAGGTATGACAGTGGAGGAATCCGTAGATTATCTGATGGAAGAATTAAAGAAATATATTTAATTGAAAAAATAGGCTGCAATATTCATAGTAATGTAGTATGATTAGTATGAAATCAATAAACAGAGGGTTTGGCTATATTCATGGCCAAACCTCTTTGTAGTTAAGGATGTATATAATAAATAATATATTTTATAATGAATCATATGAAAAATTGTATAGATATAAATCAAATGAGAATTTACCTGTAATATATCAGTTGCAGAAGAACGGAGGTTTTCAATGAATTTAGAAAAAGAACTTGCGGTAGCCAAGGAGGCAGCAGTAAAGGCCGGATATGCTATTATGGATGTTTATGAGAATGCAGAAGATATGCAGATCACTTATAAGGATGGGGATATGCCTTTGACGGCGGCAGATAAGGCTTCTAACCGTATTATTGTGGATGCACTGAAGGAGACATTTCCGGAATATGCGATCCTGTCCGAGGAGGAAAAGGATGATCTATCCCGTCTGGACAATGATTACTGTTTTGTGGTAGATCCGCTGGATGGTACCAAGGAGTTTATTAAGAGAAACGGTCAGTTTACAGTCAATATCGCATTGTCCTATCAGCATAAATCTGTTATGGGTGTGATCTATGTTCCGGTGACAGGAGAGCTTTATTATGCAGCACAGGGACAGGGAGCATACCTTGATACAAAGGAAGAGACGGGAAAGAAGCTTCAGGTTTCCGACTGCACGGATATTCATGAGCTTCGTATGGTGATGAGCAGCTCCCATGGATGTGAGCAGATGGACAAGCTGTTAGAGAAGTATCAGATCAGTAATTTTGTTAAAATGGGAAGCTCTCTGAAGGGCTGCGTTGTAGCAAAAGGTGAGGCTGAGGTATATTACCGTTTTAATCCTACCATGGAGTGGGATACGGCAGCTATGCAGTGTATCGTGGAGGAAGCCGGTGCTATCTTCCGTCAGATGGATGATACCCCGATGCTTTATAACCGCGAGGACAGCCTGAATGCAAAGGGATTTTATATTATTAACTCTATAGATAATAAATTGACATTGGATTAAAAATAAAAAGGGAGGCATACAACCATGAAAGAAAAAAAGAACAAAAAAAGTTTTAAGAGTGAGTTTGGTATGATGCTGGCCCTTTTAAAAATTGGTTTTATCGGTTTTGGTGGCGGAAGTGCCCTGATCCCGGTAATTGAAAAGGAAGTCGTCGAGGAACGTGGTCTTGTGACCGAGGAGGAGTTTAATAAAGATGTTCTGGTGGCAAGTATCACACCGGGAGCTCTTCCAATGGAGATATCCACAGGCCTTGGCAAACGGGCATACGGTGTAGGGGGCATGATCGCCTCCGCATTGATGCTGGCATTTCCGGGAGCACTGATCACCGTGGCAATGCTGGTGGCAATGTCACGCCTGCATTCGGGGATTTTAACACAGATTGAGATCTTATCCATTGGTATTTCTGCATTTATCGCCTGCCTTTTAACGGAATATTCTAGAAAAACTTTGGCAGAGGCGAGGGCAGAGAGTAAGGGACGATGGAAAAGAGCCGTTGTGATCCTGGCAGGTGTGTTTCTGTTGACCTGTGGCAAGGCTGTTTATGGCATTTTGGGATTGGAAGGTACGCCGTTAGTACATTTGTCAACTTTACAGGTGCTTGGTGTGTCCATGTTTGGTATTTTGTATACCCATTGTAAATTTAATCCCAAGAATTTGATCATATCCGGGGGATTGATCCTGAGTTATATTGCATGCTTAAGTATTGATTTCCCATATGAGCAGTATATCTGCAACGGCTTAAAGTCTGCTATGATCATTTTGGCAGTCTGGGGGCTTGTACGCAGCATTCTGGAGGATGGACAGAAGAAAAAGGTATCCCCAAAGAAAATGCTTCAGGAAGAAGCCGCATGGATTCTGTTTTTTGTAGTACTTTCTGTTCCGGCAGTGTTTTATGGAGGTCATGTGCCGGAATTTCTGGGACAGGGGTTTCTTTCTTCAATCTTATCTTTTGGCGGAGGAGATGCGTATCTGTCCGTAGCAGACGGTATGTTTGTAAATTCCGGAATCATTGAGAAGGCAGATTTCTATGGCCATCTGGTACCGTTAGTAAATCTTCTTCCGGGGTCCATTCTCTGTAAAACACTGTCCGGAATCGGTTATCTGCTGGGTTTTGAGATGAGCAGCGGTAATATTCTGACAGGATGCCTTGTGGCTATGGCGGGCTTTGCATGCAGCGTGATGGCTTCCGGCGGTGTTTTCTGTTTGGTGGCATATATCTATGAATGTTTTGAATCTCTTCGGGTATTTCGTCTGCTGAGCCGCTGGATCCGGCCGATCATTGCAGGAACTCTGCTTACAGTTATGCTGTCTCTGTTTGCGCAGAATATCAGCACAGGAACCAAACTTGGTTATCATGTTTTTATTTCCATGGGGATCACAGCAGTGATCTATGGAATGAATCTGTTGCTGCTTTACGTATTCAAAAAGAAAAACGGACTGTTGATCTTTTGCTCCATCGCAGCAACCTTGATCCTTGGAAATGCCGCATTTATGCTGGTTTGATGTGGTTTTACAAAATAAAAGCAAAAAAAATGAAAAAAAAGCTTGCATTTTTGGAAAAGCTAATATATAATATCTCAAGTACGGAACAGAGATGTGAAGTACAAGAGATAATTTGTGCGCGTAGCTCAGCTGGATAGAGCGTCTGACTACGGATCAGAAGGCCGGGAGTTCGAATCTTCTCGCGCACGCTATGAGTCCTTGCAGCGAGTATTCGCAGCAAGGATTTTTTCGATGTATAGGAAAATGCTTGTAACGCAGAGTGAATCAAGGGCAAACGCTGGTTTTGATCTTGTTCGTTACACAGGGAAACAGCAGGGAAGGAATGAAAATATGGTTCAGTTAGCAGATTTACAGAGGATAGCAGGAGAACAGGCAGTACGTCAGCAGGAACCTATGTCTGCACATACGACATTTCGTATCGGTGGACCGGCAGATTATTTTGTGGAGGCAGGAAACGAGTCTGTGTTAAAAGAGCTGCTTCTTCTTTGCAGGGAGACTGAAACTCCGTTTTTTATACTGGGCAATGGAAGTAATCTGCTGGTGTCCGATGAGGGATGCCGGGGAGTGATGATCTCTCTGAAGGGATTTGATGAGATTTCCTTTCGGGAGGGAGAGGGTGAAGAGACCGGCAAAATGATCATGACGGCAGGAAGCGGTGTTCTTTTATCAAAGGCAGCGATGCAGGCTGCTGATCGTGGACTGACAGGTTTTGAATTTGCCGGAGGGATTCCGGGTACGCTGGGAGGCGCAGTTACCATGAATGCCGGAGCCTATGGCGGAGAGGTGAAGGATGTGATCCTTTCAGCGCGGGTGATGACACAGGATGGAAAGATCACAGAGCTTTCCGCACAGGAGCTTGAGCTGTCTTACCGTCACAGCATTATTCAGGAGAAGGATATGATCGTATTGACGGCGGATTTTGCGTTTGAGCATGGAAATACGCAGCAGATCAGGGAGCAGATGCGGCAGCTGAATGCACAGCGGAGAGAAAAACAGCCACTGGAGTACGGTAGTGCAGGAAGCACCTTCAAGCGTCCGGAGGGGTATTTCGCAGGAAAGCTGATTCAGGATGCGGGCTTAAAGGGGTACCGGGCAGGCGATGTGATGGTATCTGAAAAGCACAGTGGTTTTGTGGTCAATGTAGGAAAGGGAACATGCCGCGATGCCATGCGTGTGATCGAGCATGTACAAAAAACAGTATACGAACAGTTTGGTGTGGAGCTGGAGCTGGAAGTAAAAAGAATATAAAATACAATGAGATATTTGCAAAGCCTGTCTCCGGTGGACAAGGCATTGCAGTCTGATGGAGATATGGGGGATTTACATGCGGTTTGTAATTGTAACGGGAATGTCCGGAGCCGGCAGAAACTCTGTTATGAAAATGCTGGAGGATATGGGATATTTTTGTGTAGATAATCTGCCGGTACCTTTGATCCCGAGAATGTCCAGGATGATGCTGGAGGAAAACAGCCTGGAAAAGGTTGCGATAGGAATTGATATCCGTAACCAGCAGGGACTTCTGGAATTGGATGATATTCTGGATGAGATGCTGGCAGCAGGAGTTCGTTATGAGATTTTGTTTCTGGAGGCAGACAGTTCGGTACTCATCAAGCGGTATAAGGAAACCCGGAGGAATCATCCACTTGCTCTGCAGGGAAGAGTGGACAAGGCCATTGAAGCGGAACGGGAAGAGCTTGCTTTTATCAAAAAGCGGGCAGATTATATTCTTGATACCAGTCATATGCTTGTGCGTGATCTGAAACAGGAGATTGACAAGATATTTTTAGGAAAAGAGGAATACGAAAATTTCTTTGTGACAATCCTTTCTTTTGGTTTTAAATATGGGATACCTGAGGATTCCGATCTGGTGTTTGATGTACGTTTTCTTCCAAATCCGTATTATATCCCGGATCTGAAGCCGCAAACGGGAAACGACAGGGCGGTATATGATTATGTTATGTCATCACCACAGGCGGTAACCTTCGAGAAGCAGTTGTTTGAGATGATCGAATTTCTGATCCCCAATTACATTTTAGAAGGAAAAAACCAGCTTGTGATCAGTATTGGATGCACCGGTGGAAAACACCGGTCGGTTACTCTTGTTAATGCACTGGCAAAGCATATGAAGCAGCTGCCATACAGCATTAAAGTGGAGCACCGTGATATTGAAAAGGACCGGAAGCAGGGAAAATAACAGAGGCACACAGCGAGGAGGAAAAATATGTCATTTTCCGGTAGTGTGAAACAGGAGCTTGTACGGCAGCTGCCATCGGCGCGTCATTGTCAGATCGCGGAACTGGCAGCCCTGTTTGATCTGAATGGCAGGATCAAACGGCATGGGAATGGGCAGGAATATTTGGAAATCCGTACAGAAAACTTGACAGTCGCCCGAAAATCTTATATGTTATTAATTAGTGTATTTCATGATCCCGTAGAGGTTCGAGTGCGATGTCATAATATTCATGGAGATATCCGGGAGTATTATATAGAGGTAAACGAGCCGGATGCGATCATATCTATACTAAAGGCATTAAAAGTGATGGATGAACAAGGTGGGATCACAGGTGATTGTCTGGGGCATCAGCATCGTCTCATACAAAATACCTGTTGTAAGCGTGCCTTTTTGCGGGGTGCATTTCTGGCATCGGGATCCCTGTCTGATCCGGAGAAGGCTTACCATTTAGAGTTTGCCGTTCTTTCGGAGAAGTTTGCTTCTTTCATCAAGGAGATGCTGGCGTTTTTTGAATTGGAGGCAAAAATCGTCAAAAGAAAAAGGTATTTTGTGGTATACATAAAAGAGGGTTCACAGATCGTTGATTTTTTAAATGTGGTGGAAGCACATGTTGCTTTGATGGAATTTGAAAATATACGTATCGTGAAGGAGGTCCGCAATTCTGTCAATCGTCAGGTGAACTGCGAAACAGCGAATATTGGGAAAACTGTGGCTGCAGCGGCAAAGCAGATTGAGGATATCAAATATATAGAATGTAATATGGGGTTACGAAAGCTGGCGAAGGGATTACGCGAGACAGCAGAGCTGCGACTGGAATACCCGGATGCATCACTGCAGGAGTTAGGGCAGATGCTTGATCCGCCTATTGGTAAATCAGGGGTCAATCACCGGCTGCGAAAATTGGGAAATATTGCAAATGAGTTGAAAGAGAGATGGGATCTTGGATTCCAAAAGGAGGAAGTGTAACCATGATTACAAAGAAGATTAAAATTCAGATACAAAGTGGTCTGGAGGCAAGACCGGTTGCTGTTCTTGTACAGGTAGCAAGTCAGTATTCCAGCAGCATTTATGTGGAGGTAGAGGACAAAAAGGTCAATGCCAAAAGTATCATGGGAATGATGACCCTGGGACTGGCAGCCGGCGAGGAAGTAGTTGTTTCTGCAAACGGAGACGATGAACAGAATGCCATGGATGACATCGTAAAATATCTGAGTACATCACAGGCATAATTGTAGGAGAGTATGAGCCGTTTGATCTTGTGTCAGACGGCTTTTTCGATGTATGGGAAAATACTGGTAACGCTTGATAGAAATTGTGGGAAGGGTTTGGTAGAATATGGGGTTTACACATTTACATTTGCATACGGAATATTCTCTGCTGGATGGTTCCTGCAAGATTAATGAGCTGATGGCGAGGGCGAAGGAGCTTGGAATGGAGCATATTGCCATTACAGATCATGGCAATATGTACGGCGTGATTGATTTTTACCGGGCGGCTCTGAAGAAGGGCATTAACCCGGTGATCGGCTGTGAGGTCTATGTGGCACCGGGGTCCCGTCTTGACAGGGAAAATGTCCGGGGAGAGGATCGGTATAACCATCTGGTGCTCCTGGCAGAAAACAATACCGGTTATGCCAATCTGATGAAGATCGTTTCCATTGGATTTACCGAGGGCTTTTATTATAAGCCCCGTGTAGATATGGAGGTGCTGGAAAAATACCACGAGGGAATTATTGCTCTGAGTGCCTGTCTGGCAGGTATCGTGGCGACAAATCTCAGGCAGGGCTTTTATGAGGAGGCCAAAAAAGAAGCGCTTCGTCTGTCTGATATTTTTGGACCGGATCGTTTTTATCTGGAGCTTCAGGATCATGGCATTGATGCCCAGAAAACAGTGAATCAGGGACTTCTCCGGATGAGTCAGGAGACAGGGCTGGAGTTGGTTGCTACCAACGATGTGCATTATATCCGGGCGGAGGATGCGGAGCCTCATGATATTTTATTGTGTATCCAGACGCAGCATAAGGTACAGGACGAGGATCGTATGCGGTACGAGGGCGGTCAGTTTTATCTCAAGTCCGAGGAGGAAATGCTGGCTCTTTTCCCTTATGCAAAGGAAGCGGTGGAGAATACCTCCAAAATCGCACAAAGATGTCATGTGGATATTGAGTTTGGAAAATATAAGCTGCCAAAGTTTGATGTACCGGAGGGCTATACTTCATGGGAGTATCTGAAGCATTTATGTTATGAGGGTATTCACCGGCGCTATGCGGATGTGACCCCGGAGATACAGGAGAGACTGGATTATGAGTTAAATACCATCAAGAGTATGGGGTTTGTGGATTATTTCCTGATCGTGTGGGATTTTATTCATTATTCCAGAGAGCATGGAATCATTGTGGGACCGGGGCGAGGTTCTGCTGCCGGAAGTATCGTGGCATACAGTCTGGAGATCACCAATATCGATCCTCTGGCGTTTGACCTGCTGTTTGAGCGTTTCCTGAACCCGGAGCGTGTGACCATGCCTGATATCGACGTGGATTTCTGCTATGAGAGACGGCAGGAGGTCATCGACTATGTCACAGAGAAATACGGACGGGATCACGTGGCGCAGATCGTTACCTTCGGTACCATGGCGGCCCGTGGAGTGATCCGTGATGTGGGGCGTGTGCTGGATATGCCATATGCCTATGTGGATACCATCGCAAAGTCAGTGCCTATGGAGAAGGATATTACCATTGCCAAAGCAATCGAACAGAATCCGGATCTTCGTAAGCTTTATGAGACCGATGAGCAGACAAAATATCTGTTGGATATGGCACAGAAGCTGGAGGGGCTGCCACGACATACTTCCATTCATGCGGCGGGAGTTGTGATCGCACCGGAGCCGGTGGATCATTTTGTGCCCCTTTCCAAGGGATCTGAGGGCAATGTGACGACGCAGTATACCATGACCACGCTGGAGGAGCTGGGTCTTCTGAAAATGGACTTTCTGGGGCTTCGTACTCTGACGGTAGTGCAGAATGCTGCCAAAATGTGCGGCATGAGTGATGAGGATATGCTTCAACTGGATCTGGAGGATGAAAATGTATGGAAGCTCATATCCAGCGGACGGACGGAGGGTATATTCCAGTTGGAGAGTGCCGGAATGAAGCAGTTTATGAAGGAACTGCAGCCGGAGAGTATGGCGGAGATCGTGGCGGGTATTTCGTTATATCGTCCCGGCCCAATGGACTTTATTCCGCAGTATATTGAGGGAAGAAGCAACCGGGATTCCATTACATACGACTGTCCGCAGCTTGAGCCGATCCTTTCCACCACTTACGGCTGTATCGTCTATCAGGAGCAGGTTATGGAGATTGTCCGGAGCCTCGCGGGCTACAGCTATGGACGAAGCGATCTGGTGCGCCGTGCCATGTCCAAGAAGAAGGCCAAGGTCATGGAGGCGGAGCGGAAGAACTTTGTTTACGGAAATGAGGAGGAAGGCGTAAAGGGCTGTATTGCCAACGGCATTTCCGAAGAGGTTGCCAACAAGATCTACGATGAGATGATCAGCTTCGCTGCATATGCATTTAATAAATCCCATGCAGCAGCGTACGGTATGGTTACATTTCAGACGGCATGGCTCAAATGCTATCATCCCGTAGAGTTTATGGCGTCTCTGCTGACGTCTGTCAAAGAAAATACCAACAAGATCGTTGAGTATGTCATGGAGTGCCGGCGAATGGACCTAGAGATCCTGCCTCCGGATGTAAATGAAGGATATAGTTACTTTTCTGTGTCTGACGGCAGGATCCGTTATGCTCTTTCTGCGATTAAGGGCATTGGTTCCGGTGTGATCAACAATATTGTGCAGGAACGGGAAAGTGGAGGCCGGTTTACCTCGATGCAGGATTTTATGCGCCGTCTCACCAGCAAGGAGGTCAATAAAAGCTCCATCGAAAGCTTTATCAAAGCAGGAGCATTTGATGGCATGGAGGGAAACCGCCGTCAGAAGCTGCAGGTATACCAGAGTATGCTGGATAGTGTCAACCGGGAGAAGAAGGATTCCATGTCAGGCCAGTTGTCTCTGTTTGATATGGGAGATGAGGAGCTGGAGCATGCAAATGATGTGTCTTATCCGGCATTGGAGGAGTTTGAAAAGGAAGAGCTTCTCGCCTATGAAAAGGAAGTTCTGGGCATTTACATCAGTGGTCATCCGCTGGAGGAATATCTGGGATTGATTCAGAAAAATTCCACCTGCAGCTCCCAGGACTTTGTGCGCAGTTCCGAGGAGGAAGGTGAAGGTGCCGAGGCTGCGGTTCACGATCAGGAAAGCGTGGTTATTGGAGGAATGATCACGGCAAAAAACGTAAAGACCACCAAGACCAACAAATTAATGGCATATCTTACACTGGAGGATGTATATGGTGCTGTAGAGGTACTGGTCTTTCCCAATGTGTATGAAAAGAAAAAGGAACGGTGCCGGGAGGATGCCAAGGTCTTTGTCAGAGGAAGGGCTGATATGGGAGGCGACCGTGACGGAAAAGTCATCTGTCAGGACATTATTCCGTTTGATATGCTTCCGTGCGAGCTGTGGCTGCGTTTTAAAAACCGGGCAGATTTTGAAGAACGGGAGCAGCAGATATATGATAAATTATCTCCATTTGACGGTACAGATCAGGTGATCGTCTATCTGGGAGAGGAGAGGCAGATGAAGAAGCTTCCGCCGGGGCGCAATGTCAACGCAAGACAGGTGATCCGGGAAAATATACTGGATGGTGTGATAGAGGTTGCTCTGAAGGAGAGAAAGTTATAGGTACAAATGGTTTTTGCTTGAAAAAAACAGAAGAATGACGTACAATAGAGGGTACGATGAATAGTATGTAAATGATTCGTTAAAGATAAAATAAGAGGAAGTAAGATTGGAGCATGATGATCCATGGATTTTATTTCTGATTAGTTGAAACGGAGGACAAAATGAGTAGTGCAGTAAAGACAATTGGTGTGTTGACAAGTGGTGGGGATGCGCCCGGAATGAATGCAGCCATTCGTGCCGTGGTGCGTACTGCGATCGCAAATGACGTCAGAGTCATGGGAATTAAGAGAGGATATGCGGGTCTTCTGGAGGAGGATATTGAGGAGATGGATACCTTATCGGTTTCCAACATTATCCAGCTGGGAGGAACGATCCTTTATACCGCACGCTGCAAGGAGTTTCGGGAGAAGGAGTATCAGGAGAAGGCTGCTGAGATCTGCCGCAAGCATGGCATTGACGGTATCGTTGTCATTGGTGGAGACGGTTCCTTTCAGGGAGCCAGCAAGCTTGCTGCACTCGGGATCAATACAGTAGGTGTACCGGGTACGATCGACCTGGACATTGCATGTACAGAGTATACGATCGGTTTTGATACGGCGATCAATACCGCCATGGAAGCCATGGACAAGCTTCGTGATACTTCAGAGTCCCATGAGCGCTGCAGTATCGTAGAGGTAATGGGACGTACTGCAGGACATATTGCATTGTGGACAGGTATTGCCAGTGGTGCGGAGTATATTCTCACCACAGAGGAATATGATGGAAATATACAGAAGATCATTGAGAAGATACAGCAGCGTCATAAGATCGGTAAGAAGAATCATGTGATCGTTAATGCAGAGGGCGTTGGAAACTCCTTTGAGATGGCAAAGATCATTGAAGCAGCAACGGGAGTTGAGACCAGAGCTACAGTGCTGGGTCATATTCAGCGTGGCGGCAATCCAACCTGTAAGGACAGGGTATATGCTTCTGCAATGGGAGCAAAGGCAGTGGAGCTTCTCTGTGAGGGCAAGACAAACCGTGTCGTAGGTTATACGAACGGTGAGTTTGTAGATTATGATATTCAGGCAGCTTTGGCGATGGAGAAGGGACTGGATCCTTATCTGTTCCATATTACCAGAAAGCTGACCACATATTAAAGGATAGGAAAGGAAGGGTGCAGACATGAAAAAATTACTCAAGGGTGTTATGGGAATCACTTCTATCGCAGTAATGGCAGCCGGTGCTTATTATCTGACCAAGAAGCTGTTGGGAGAGCCGGATGAGGAACTGGATGATGAATATGAGGATTTCGATTTCGATGATGACGATGAGGAAGAGACCGATGATAAGTCAAGAGAGTATGTAACGCTGGACTTTGACGAGGATGGAGAGGATGTCTCCGATGACAAAGAAGCCGGAGAAGGGGAGGAAGAATAATTCTTCTGTCCGTTTTTTTGATCATGATCTCTGAGATCAGAAATACTAAAAGTGATATTGTAAGCATAGACTACCTACAGATAGTTTGACAGGAGGCAGTCTATGCTTAATTATTTATGGGGCTTTATGATCCTTTTTGGACTCGGAGCAGGTATCGTGACAGGACAGGTGGAGGCGGTAAGCAATGCCTCTATTGACAGTGCGGGAGAGGCAGTTACCATGGCGATCACCATGCTGGGGATCATGTCCATGTGGACAGGATTGATCGAGGTGGCAAGACAGGCAGGGCTCATGGACCGGATGACCAGAGGACTGCGGCCGGTGCTCGCATTTCTGTTCCCGAGGATACCGCGGCATCATCCGGTGCAGGAATATCTCACGGCCAACATTCTTGCCAATATCCTGGGGCTTGGCTGGGCGGCGACGCCCATGGGACTGAAAGCCATGACGGAGCTTGCACCGTTGGAGAGGGAGAGGATCGCAGCAGAAATGTCCCGCAAAGAGGGCCGGCAGATCGATCCGGATGACGTGCGGCTCACGAAGGCAAGTGATGAGATGTGTACCTTTCTGGTTTTGAACATTTCATCACTGCAGGTGATCCCGGTGAGCGTGATCGCGTACAGGGCACAGTATGGTGCTGTGAATCCGGCGGCCATCGTGGTGCCGGGGCTGATCGCCACTACGGTCAGTACGGCAGTGGCAGTGATATTCTGCCGGCTTATGTGCAGGAGGGGAGAACGGAAATGATGAGGAAAAGGCTCCTGTGGCTCAATATAGGTCTGGTGCTTCTGCTGTTGATATTCTTTCCCATGGTGGTCAACAAAGGTTCCAAGGAGGGGCTTCAGTTATGGTTTACTGTTGTGCTTCCGGCTCTTTTCCCGTTTATGGTATTTTCCGGTGTTATGATGAAGATCGGGGCGACACAGACGATCGGACGCTGGCTTTATCCTGTATTACACAGACTGCTCGGTTTGTCGGAAAACGGCTGCTACGCATTGGCGGTAGGCTTTTTGTCGGGGTATCCGCTGGGAGCCAAGACGGCGGCAGACCTGCTGCGGCAAAAGGCGGTAACGGCAGAGGAAGCGCAGTATATCCTGTGCTTTTGCAATAATGCAAGTCCTATGTTTCTGCTGGAATATATCGGTGTATACTGCATGGGAATGAAGAAACCGTGGCTTATTCTTATGGTGGTATATGGAACGGCCATATTAAATGCGGTCCTGTTTTTGAGAAAAAATATAAGGGGCAGTTATCAAACAAGCCAAAATATGGTAAAATGCAGTTATGAAAAGGAAAGACCAGTGGGTGTTATGAATGCATTGGATCAGTCCATCGCAGATTCCTTTGTGACAGTGACAAAGGTGGGAGGATATATTATTTTATTCTCCATTCTGGCAGAGTTTGTGGAAAAGATCGTGCCGTGTCACGCCTTTGCAAAAATGATCGGTCTGGGAGTGATTGAGATCACCACAGGTGGAGAATATTTAAAGGCGTATCCTATGATGGCGGATCTGAAATGGATATTTGCCTGTGGGTTTTCTGCCTTTGGCGGCTTTTCCAGTGTGGCGCAGACATACAGTGTGCTTCAGAGCAATGAGCTTTCCATTGCGGGATACTTAAAGGCAAAGGGGACACATGTCATATTGGCGGTATGTATGGCGGCTGGTTTTGTTCTGATCAGAGATTTTTTTTGAATGTAATGGGGAATACTAAAAATGCTGCGGCAGCAGAGGCTGTCGGGCAGGAATGGAGGAGCGTATGCCTGCATTTGCAACGCACGAGATATTTGGAGAGGAAGCTCTTTTTGAGACCGGAGGGAAACTGATCAATATTGTAAACAAGCATAAGGAGGTTTTCCGGCTGGGTTGTCAGGGACCGGATCTGTTTTTTTTCAATCCCTTTATGAATTGTGTACATCGCAAAGTGAATCTGGGAAGCCGGCTGCATACCTCAGAGATCAATCGATTTTTTGAAGTTTACATGGAGGAGCTGCTGGCGTTATCAGGCAAGCAGGGGCTGGAGATCGGTATCAGCTATTTTCTGGGATTTGTATCTCATTATACACTGGATACCCAGATGCATCCTTATATTTTCGCAAAATCCGGATATCATCCGGAGGAGCCGGACGGGGCAAGAAAAGCCTTTCCGGCACATCAGCGGCTGGAGGCGGTCATCGATCAGAAGATGCTGATGGCCAAAAAGGGGATCATGCCGTCCGGGTATTATCCGGAGAAACGCATCAAACTGTCGGAAACGGAGCTTTGTGTGGTGGCACGCCTTATGAGCAGAACCCTGCAGCGGATCTATCATTTGATGATCTTTGATGAGAATATCAAGGCATCATACCGCTGTATGCGTGGGGTGATCCGTCAGGTTTATGATCACACCGGCAGGAGAAGAAAGCAGATCCGGACATTTGAATCCGGAGTGCTGGGACGTCCTGTCATCGCCAATATGGTCGTGGCGGACCAGCTGCCGGATCCGAGGGATGCCATGAATGTCAAAGGAAGGAAATGGACAAGTCCATGGGATCCGGGGGAGACCTCCCGGAGCAGTGTCTGGGAGATGTATGATATTGCGTTAGAGCGGTATCAGGAGTATTATGGACAGGTGGAGTCCCTGCTTTGCGGACTGCTGCAGAGGATAAAGTTCGTAGAGCAGCATAAGAGCCGCGCCGGGAATGCCGGGCAGTTTCTAAAGGAAAGGATTTCAAAGATAGTAACCGGTTTGGAAAACAGAGATTACCATACCGGCAAAAATAAATAGAAGGGCTGGTGAATTTCATGGAACGTGAAAACGCATGGAAAACCTATAAAGAAAAGGACAAAAAAGAACTGGAGCAGTTAAACAAAGAGTATATCGAATTTCTCTCTGTTGGAAAGACGGAGAGAGAATGTGTACGGGAGACGATCCGTCAGGCAGAGGAGAAGGGATATCAATCTCTGGAGTCTGTACTGAAAAAGGGACAGAAGCTGCAAAAGGGTGATAAAATTTATGCCGCATATATGAATAAGACCATTGCATTATTCCAGATTGGTGAGAAACCATTGGAGGAGGGCATGAATATTCTGGGAGCGCATATTGACTCGCCTAGAATGGATGTAAAGCAGAATCCGTTATATGAGTCAGAGGATATGGCATATCTGGATACCCATTATTATGGTGGTATCAAAAAATATCAGTGGGTAACACTGCCATTGGCGATCCATGGTGTTGTGGTGAAAAAGGATGGTACCTCCGTGGAGGTTTCTGTTGGTGAGAAGCCGGAAGATCCTGTTTTTTGTGTCACGGATCTGCTGATCCATCTGGCAGGAGCACAGATGGAGAAAAAAGCGGCCAAGGTTATCGAGGGAGAGAAGCTTGATGTGCTGGTTGGAAGTATGCCTTTGAAGGATGAGGAAAAGGATGCCGTCAAGAAAGGGATCCTGGAAATCTTAAAAGAAACCTATGGCATGGAGGAAGAGGATTTCATGTCAGCGGAGCTGGAGGTTGTTCCTGCAGGACGTGCAAGGGAGATGGGATTTGACCGCAGTATGATCATGTCCTATGGTCAGGACGACCGTGTCTGTGCATTTACTTCTCTGGCAGCTATGCTTGAGACGACATCTGTAGAAAAAACTGCCTGTTGTCTGCTGGTGGATAAGGAAGAGATTGGAAGTGTGGGTGCCACAGGAATGCAGTCCCATTTCTTTGAGAATGTTGTAGCAGAGCTGTTAAATCTTCAGGGAGATTATAATGAGTTAAAGCTCAGACGCTGCATGGCACACAGCCGCATGCTTTCCTCTGATGTAAATGCGGCTTACGATCCATTGTTTGCAGATGCCTTTGAAAAGAGAAGTGCTTCCTTTATGGGCAGGGGTGTTGTATTCAGCAAATTTACAGGATCCCGCGGAAAGTCCGGCTCCAATGATGCCAATGCAGAATATCTGGCAGCACTCCGCAAGATCATGGACGACAATCATGTCAACTATCAGATGGCAGAGCTTGGAAAGGTCGATATCGGCGGTGGCGGAACTATCGCATATATTCTGTCTCTGTATGGCATGGAAGTCATCGACAGCGGTGTGGCTGTTTTAAATATGCATGCTCCTTGGGAGGTTACCAGCAAGGCGGATGTATATGAGGCATACAAGTGTTATATGGCATTTTTAAAGGATGCCTGATGAAAGACGATTCCGGGGATCAGAACAGGAATTACAAAATATATAACCATGACAGGGCAAAGTGAAGTACAGGCTTTGCCTTGTTTCAATATATCGAAAAATGCTTGTAACGCGGCGAGAACCAAGGGCAAAACACTTTTAACATCCGCAGAACAGATAATATCCCAGGATCAGACAGAGTACGATAATGCAAAAGGCGAGAAATCCACTGTCTAAAAACAGCATAATGGTCATGCCGATGGCGATCCAGAATAAAATAAAACCAAGCATTCGTTTCATGGGCGTCTCCTTTTGAAAGAATCCTCACTAGAAAAAGGTTTCTTTTTTGAAAAGAATAGGGTATACTATAGAATATGTTATTGTGCTATGATTTTGAACATTTTTCCGGATTCATTGAAAAGATGACCGGATCAGATAGACTTTATATAGAATGGAGGATGGACTATGAAAGGTAAAATGAGTAATGAAATGGGAGATATCACCATTGACCGCGAGGTTCTTGCCAAATATGCAGGATCTGCTGCTACCGAGTGCTTTGGTATTGTCGGTATGGCATCTGTTAATGTGAAGGATGGTGTGGCAAAGCTTTTAAAGAGAGAAAATGTCAGCCGTGGTGTGAATGTAGCTGTGATCGACAATAAGATCCATATCGAGCTTCATGTTATTGTCGCATATGGCGTGAGTATTCGTGCTGTTGCACAAAACATTCTGGAAAATGTTCGCTGCCGCGTAGAGACATACACGGGAATGGAAGTGGAAAGTATCAGTGTTGCAGTAGAAGGTGTAAGGATTGTGGATGACTGATAAGATTCTCTGTCGAATGGAAATAATCTCTAGGAGGAAGAAAAAGTGAGTGTTGAGAGAATAGATGCGTTAATGATGAAGAAATGCTTTTTGGCAGGAGCAAAGGCATTGGAGGCCAGAAAGGATTACATTAATGAATTAAATGTCTTTCCGGTACCGGATGGAGATACCGGCACCAATATGACTATGACCATTATGGCGGCTGTCCGTGAGATAAACAAGATCACAGATGTGACAGTTGACAATCTGTGTAAGGCAATGTCCAGTGGTTCTCTGCGTGGAGCCAGAGGTAACTCCGGTGTTATCCTTTCCCAGATATTCCGTGGTTTTACCAAGGAGCTCAAGGGATTGGAGTATCTGGAGGTGACAGACCTTGGCAACAGTATCCAGCATGCAGCCGATACAGCGTATAAGGCAGTCATGAAGCCAAAGGAGGGTACGATCCTGACAGTCATCAAAGCAGGCGCTGAGAAAGCGGTGGAGCTTTTGATGGAGGGAGAGTCCCATGATATGGTTTCCTTTGCGGAGGAAGTAGTAGCATATATGGAGGATACCCTCAAGCGTACACCGGATATGCTTCCTGTATTGAAGCAGGCAGGCGTAGTTGATTCCGGTGGGGAGGGTCTTATGACGTTTGTGCGCGGTGCGCTTGCTGCATTGCAGGGAAAGGAAGTGGACCTGGATATCTCCGGCGTGGATGCGAAAGCATCTCCGGCAATCACCACCGGCAGTTCTGAGGATGCTGCGGATATTAAGTTCGGTTATTGTACAGAATTTATCATTATGCTGGAGCGGGATCAGGATAAGGTAGAGAAAGAGCTGAAGGCATATCTTCAGGATATCGGTGACTGTGTCGTAGTGGTAGCCGATGATGAGATCGTGAAGGTTCATGTTCATACCAATCATCCGGGTCTGGCGTTTGAAAAGGCACTCACATACGGTTCTCTGACCAGCATGAAGATTGATAACATGCGTGAGGAGCATCAGGAGAAGCTGATCCGTGATGCAGAGACTGTGGCAAAACAGCAGGCAGCAGAGGATCAGAAGGAAAAGGAAGAGGAGCCAAAGGAGCATAAGGCAGATGGCTTTGTTGTGGTTTCTGCAGGAGACGGTCTCAGCGATATCTTTAAGGATCTCGGTGCCGATGAGGTGATCGAGGGTGGTCAGACCATGAATCCAAGTACGGAGGATATTCTGCAGGCGGTTGAGAAGGTGCCGGCCGATACGGTATATATCCTGCCAAACAACGGCAATATCATTCTGGCAGCAGAGCAGGCAAGAGATCTTACCGAGGACAAAAAGGTGGTTGTGATCCCTTCTACCAATATCCCACAGGGAATTGCGGCAATGATCAATTTTATGCCGGGACAGCCGGTAGAGGAAAATACACAGCAGATGACAGAGGAGATGGGCAATGTCAAGTCCGGCCAGGTCACATATGCAGTCCGTGATACCCAGATGGACGGTAAGGAGATCAAGCAGGGCGATTATATGGGCATTGCAGACAAAAAGATCGTTGCTGTGGAGAAAGGTCTGCCGGAAGTAACCGTAGAGCTTGTGGAGGGCATGATCGATGAGGAGAGCGAGCTGATCAGCCTTTATTACGGTGCTGATGTGACAGAGAAGGATGCCGAGGCAGTCGCTGATCTGATCTTAAAGGATCATGATGATCTGGAGGTCGAGGTTCAGTATGGTGGACAGCCGGTATATTCTTACTTTGTATCCGTTGAATAATAAAGTGAAAGAAAAGGTTTGAGAGAAGAATATGCAGTTATCTGACAGTATTCGTGAAATTAAAGGAATTGGGGAGAAGAGCGAGAAGCTTTTTGCCAAACTGGGCATCAGTACGGTGGAAGAGCTTCTCTTCTTTTACCCCAGAGAATATGAAATCGTAGAAAATATACGTCCCATCAATGAGGTGAAGGAGGGACATATCGTGGTGGTCAGCGGGACTCTTGGGAGTAAGCCGAGACTCCAGTATGTCCGCAATTTAAAGATTGTCAGCACCTTTCTGCGGGATGCCAGCGGACAGCTTGAAGTGACGTGGTTTAATATGCCGTTTATCATGAAAACACTCCGTATGGGCACCAGATATATTATGCGGGGGCGTGTCATCAACAAAAACGGCAGATACCGTCTGCAGCAGCCAAAGCTTCTTTCCGAGGAGGAGTATCATAAGCTTTTACAAAAGCTGCAGCCGGTATACCCACTGACGGCGGGGCTGACCAATCATGCCGTCAGCAAGGCGGTGGGCAGTGCATTGAAGGAGGTAGATCTGACCGGGGATTATCTGCCTTTGGAAATGCGCAAAAAATATGATCTGATCCTGCGCAAGCAGGCGGTTCACGCCATTCATTTTCCGAAGGATAAGGAGGAATATATGCAGGCGCGCCGGCGTCTGGTATTTGAAGAATTCTTCTTTTTTGCACTGGCACTTCATCAGATGAAGCAGGGAAAGCATCAGAAGCCGTCGCCTTATGACATGGATACGTTTGAGCTGCCGGCACAGCTTATGGACAAGCTGCCATTTGAGCTGACTGAGGGACAGAAGAGGGCATGGGAGGATATCCGTCAGGATCTGACCTCCGGCGTGGTTATGAATCGTCTGATCCAGGGAGACGTGGGCTCCGGCAAGACCATCGTGGCAGTGCTGGCACTTCTTGCCTGTGTGGAAAACGGCCATCAGGGGGCGATCATGGTACCTACGGAGGTGCTGGCAGAACAGCATTTAAAAACCTTTCAGGAGTATCTGGAGCCCTTTAATATCCGGGTGGATCTGCTGGTGGGTTCCATGACGGCTTCCCAGAAGCGCCGCGTTTATGAAGCTCTGGAAATGGGGATGACAGATATTGTCATCGGAACCCATGCGCTGATCCAGGAGAAGGTTCATTATAGGGATCTGGCGTTGGTGGTAACCGATGAGCAGCACCGGTTTGGTGTGCGGCAGAGAGAGGAATTTTCCCAGAAGGGGCTGGAGCCTCATATGTTGGTTATGAGTGCAACGCCGATCCCGAGGACATTGGCCATTATCCTGTATGGCGATCTGGATATTTCTGTGATCGACGTGATGCCGTCAGATCGTCTGCCGATTAAAAACTGTGTGGTGGGAACCTCTTACCGCCCGAAGGCGTATGAGTTTATCGAGGCACAGGTGCGGCAGGGCCATCAGGTGTATATTATCTGCCCCATGGTCGAGGAAAGTGAAAATATGGAGGCTGAAAATGTCACCGATTATACAGATACCTTGAAGGGAACGCTGTCTTCTTCTATTCGTGTAGAATGTCTCCACGGCAAAATGAAAGCAGGAGCCAAAAACGATATTATGGAGCGTTTTGCTGCCGGAGAGATTGATGTGCTGGTATCCACCACGGTCATTGAGGTGGGCATCAATGTGCCGAATGCTACGGTGATGATGGTGGAAAATGCCGAGCGGTTTGGTCTGGCACAGCTTCATCAGCTCCGGGGACGTGTGGGAAGAGGAAGTGCACAGTCCTATTGCATCTTTATGGCGGGCAACAGCTCCCGGGAAACCATGGAACGGTTAAGTATCCTGGGAGGCTCCAATGATGGTTTTTATGTGGCAGAGCAGGATCTCAAGCTCCGTGGTCCGGGAGATTTGTTTGGAATACGCCAGAGCGGAGAACTCAATTTTGCGCTGGCAGATATTTATCAGGATGCAGGAATCCTTAAGGACGCCAATGAAGCGGCGGCGATGTATACGAAGGACGATATTTTAAATCTGTGCAAGAAATATGAGGGGCTTCGGAAACGGATCATGGCATATACTGATGATATATTTCTGTAGGAAGTTTGTGTCACCTGAGAGCTTTCATTTTTGCAGAGGGTACATTGCGGAAATAGTGTTGATATGGTAACATAAAACAGAGTAAATTGTGTGTTTGACAGGAATACAGATAGAAAATGAGGATAAAGAGATGGTAGTAGATTTAAAAGAGAGTAGAGAAAAAATTGACAAGATCGACAGAGAGATCACCAGATTGTTTGAGGAACGTATGGAGGTGGCAAATGATGTGGCTGCCTACAAGCGCAGTACCGGTAAGAAGGTCTATGATCCGGAGCGGGAGCAGCAGAAGCTGGACACGCTGCGCAGTTATGCCAGTACGGAATTTAATGAGACAGCTGTAGAAGATCTTTTTCGTCAGATCATGTCTATTAGCCGCAAATACCAATATCAGAAACTGGGACCGGGAGCGGCAACCATTCCCTTTCAGCAGGTGGATGCGCTGGATGTGGATGAAGATACCAGAGTGGTATATTTCGGAGAGCGTGGAGCCTTTTCCGAGCAGGCAATGTTAGAATATTTTGGGGACAAGATCACAGCCTTTAACAAGACGACGTTTCGTGATGTTATCGAGACAGTAGCAAATGGTGAGGCAAAATATGGTGTTGTGCCTATTGAAAATACGTCCACCGGAAGCATTACGGATATCTATGATCTGCTGGTAGAGCATGATATTACCATTGTGGCAGAGCATGTGGTTAAGGTAGAGCAGGCTCTTTTAGGAGTACCGGGGGCAAAGACAGAGGATATTAAGGAAGTTTATTCTCATCCACAGGGACTGCTGCAGTGTGCACCGTTTCTGGAGGAGCATGGGATCCAGGGAATCGAGTATGCCAGCACGGCGGGGGCAGCCAAAAAGGTTGCTGAGGAGAAAGAGAAGACCCATGGAGCGATCGCCAGTACCAGGGCAGCCGAGGTGTTTGGTCTGGATGTGCTGCAGGAGCGGATCAATTACCAGAGTACGAATTTTACCAGATTTATTATCATTTCCAATCAGAAGGTGTTCTTAAAGGACGCCAACAAGATCAGCGTGGCATTTGAGGTAAAGCATGTGCCGGGAGCACTTTATAATATGCTGGCAAACTTTTATTATAACGAAATGAATCTCACCAAGATCGAATCAAGGCCGCTTCACGGAAAGAAATGGGAGTATCGTTTCTTTGTGGATCTGGAGGGAAATCTGAATGAATCGGCGGTAGAAAATGCGCTGGCAACCATGCATGAATGTGCAAGTAATTTGAAGGTGCTGGGAAACTTTGAGACGAAATAAATAGGAAAATGGTGTTGAGATGAAAAAGGGACAGATTGTAGAAGGAATCGTAGAGCGTGTAGACTTTCCAAATAAAGGGACAGTGGTCGTAGAGGAGAAAGCGGAGAACGGAGAAATCATAAAGCACCGTGTCGAGGTAAAGGGCGTGATTCCGGGACAGAAGGTGCGTTTATCCATCAAAAAAGCAAGAAAAGGCAAAGCAAAGGGAATGCTGCGGGAGGTTCTGGAAAAATCTTCTATAGAAACGGCAAAGCCGGGGTGTCCGCATTTTGGGACATGTGGCGGCTGCAGCTATCAGACGATTCCTTATGAGAAGCAGTTAGAGCTAAAGAAAAATCAGGTGCTGGATCTGCTGCACCCGGTATGTGACGGGATTTCTGATTTTGTATTTGATGGGATTTTGCCAAGTCCAAAACAGTGGGAATATCGCAACAAAATGGAATTCTCCTTTGGCGATGAAGTAAAAGATGGCCCATTAACTCTGGGACTTCATAAAAAGGGAAGCTTTTATGACATTCTTCATGTGAGCGGTTGCCGGATCGTTCATCCGGATTTCACAAAAATTCTCGATGGAGTCCGCGATTATTGTGCGGAGAACAATCTGCCGTATTATCACAAAAACAGCCATGAAGGAATCCTTCGTCATCTGCTGGTGCGCCGTGCAGAGTCGACCGGAGAGCTTCTGGCAGCGTTGGTCACCTCATCACAGTATGATGACGCCGCAATGGAAAAGCATCTGCAGAATCTGTCCGATATGCTGTTAAAGCTTCCGCTACAGGGAGCTGTTACGGGCTTTCTGCATATCGTCAATGACAGCCTGGGGGACGTGGTAAAAAGCGACGAGACCCATATCATTTACGGAAAAGACTGGTTTATGGAAAATGTGCTGGGATTGCAGTTTCGGATCACTCCGTTTTCCTTTTTCCAGACAAATACAAAGGGAGCAGAGGTGCTTTATCAGCGGGCGAGAGATTATGTGCTGAGGGGGGCAGCAGGAGAGTTGTCCGGTGATGTTGTACAAAGCGGAGAGACAGAGGAATTAGATGGTGCTTGTGATGGTGTACGAAGCGGAGATCCAGCAGAGATGTCTGGTGATTCTGTACCCAAAAGTGGTCTGTCCGGAAAAACGGTCTTTGACCTTTACAGCGGAACCGGAACCATTGCTCAGATCCTTGCCCCGGTGGCTGGTCATGTGATCGGTGTGGAGATCGTGGAGGAGGCAGTGGAAGCTGCCAAAGAAAATGCAGCGCTTAATGGCCTGACCAACTGTGACTTTATTGCCGGGGATGTACTCAAGGTGATCGACGAAATCGAAGAAAAACCGGATTATATTGTATTAGATCCGCCACGGGACGGAATCCATCCAAAGGCTCTGCAGAAGATTATAGATTACGGCGTGCCGGAGATCGTATATATATCGTGTAAGCCGACGAGTCTGGCGAGGGATCTGGTGGCACTGCAGGAGAGTGGGTACCGGGTGAAGCGGGTGAGCTGCGTGGACATGTTTTGTTCGACGGTACATTGTGAAACAATTTGTTTGATGGAGAGGGAAGGATAAATAAGAGACGAAAAAGTTGTATGGGTAAAATTGGGGGGTATGAAAAATGCAATTTGAATGGATAGATTTTTATTCAGAGTTTGCAACAAAACTTCTGTCATTCAAAAACGACCGTAAATTACTTATTGATAAGATCAGTACAGTTTATGCAGCTATTGACATGAAGGTTCCGAAGTTAGAAAGTGGAGATGTAATTATTGACATTGATCCATTTACTGTTTTTGGTCTTTTTAACAAAGGGATAACAAATGCTAATAGAATTACTATTATTGGAAGCATTGCAAAAGAGTTTGACATTAAGGCTATGGTTCCGGAAAATTTTGATGGAATTCCGGTTTTGAATAATTTAAAGGCAACTTTTTATAGATTCAAGGATGACAGAAAAAAAGATGATATTGATAATCTGTGGAATGTATTTGAGGCGGCACTTGCTTTAGCTGATGAGGACAATGAAGAAAATCGTGCTGAGTTTTCAAAGTGGTATGATTTGGTTTATGACCAGTCAGGCATTCGATGGAACTTAACAATGGGATTATATTGGGTTCGTCCGTACTGTTTCATAAATTTGGATTCTAGAAATAGATGGTTTATAACAAATATTGAAAATATGCCTGCGGAGTTTGTTGTGGCTGTAAAAACAAAGATTAATAAGCTTCCAAAAGCAGCAGATTATTTGTTTATAAAAGACTCCTGTGCAAGTGCTTTGAATGAGGGGGCTTATAATTATAAGAATTATCCGGAATTGTCTTACTATGCATGGATGATTTCTGAGCAGGTAAATCAGGAAAAGGCGGCTACCGCCGGCAAAAAATCTTCAAAAGCTGCATTTCTTCGTTGGTTCAAACCATTAATTAAGGCGTTACGTGATCTTGGAGGTTCAGCGACTCCAAATGAAGCTCGAAAGAAAATTATTGAAAATGAAAAATTATCTGAGGAAGAAGTGAACGTAACTAGAGGAAAGAATAATGTAAATAAGTTCGAAAATGAAGTGGCATTTGCTCGTAATTACCTTGTTAATACAGGGTATATTGATAAAAGCGTTTATGGTGTATGGACATTAACTGAAGCCGGCAAAGTGGTTGATATGACCGAAGAACTTGCTTCTGATATCTTCAAAAGAGTTGTATCTGAAAATAAAAATAAGCGTGATAGTGGAAGCTCCGCCTTAGCAGATGATGATGTTGATACAGTTCATTATTGGATATATTCTCCGGGTGAGAATTCTTCCATGTGGAGTGAATTCTATAAAACCGGAATTATGGCAATTGGCTGGGGCGAAATTGGAGATTTGACAGCATTCGATTCGAAAGATGCGATGAAGGCAAAAATGAAAGAAGTCTTTGATCCATCATTATCATATAAAAATGCAGCATATGCTACATGGCAGTTTGCAAATGAGATGAAAGTGGGAGACGTTATTTTTGTAAAGAAGGGTATGCACCAGTTGGTTGGTCGTGGTGTAGTTACATCTGATTATGAATATGATGACGAAAGAACGGACGAATACGCTAATTATAGAAAAGTAAACTGGACTCATAATGGAGAGTGGCCTCATCCGGGACAGGCTGTTATGAAAACACTTACTGATATTACTGCTTACACGGAATATGTAGAAAAACTCAATGCATTATTCGAGAATGAGACTGAAGACGATGTGGAAGAAACAACTAAGAATTATCCTGTTTATACAGCCGAAGATTTTCTGGATGAAGTTTTCATGCCAGAAGATGAGTATTCGAGATTAGTGGGAATTTTAAAAGCTAAGAAGAATATTATTCTGCAAGGTGCACCGGGCGTTGGTAAGACCTTTGCAGCAAAAAGGCTTGCGTATTCAGTAATGGGTGTTAAGGATATTGAGCGAGTAATGATGGTCCAGTTTCATCAAAGTTATTCTTATGAAGATTTCATCATGGGATTCAGGCCATCTTCCGAGGGATTTGAGTTGAAGAAGGGGGCTTTCTATAATTTCTGTAAGAAAGCAGAGATAGATAGTGACAATGATTATTTTTTTATAATTGATGAAATAAATCGAGGAAATCTGAGTAAGATTTTTGGTGAGTTATTTATGCTTATTGAAAATGATAAGCGTGGCGTCTCTCTACAGTTGTTGTATTCTGACGAGAAATTTGCTGTACCGAAGAATGTTTATATTATTGGTATGATGAACACAGCAGACAGAAGTCTGGCAATGCTTGATTACGCTTTAAGACGTAGATTTGCCTTTTTTGAAATCAAACCAGGATTTGAAACTGATGGTTTTAGAGAATATAAAATGGCAATTGATAATGAAAAGTTCAATAAGCTTATTAATTGTGTAGAGAATCTCAACAATGTAATTTCTACAGATGAGTCATTAGGGGATGGTTTTTGTATCGGCCATAGTTATTTCTGTAATTTTTCTACAGAATCTATTGATGAGCAGAGTCTGTATGGCATTGTCGAATATGAGATTATACCATTGATTAAAGAGTACTGGTTTGACGAGCCATTAAAAGTAAAAGACTGGAGTAATAACTTAAGGAGCGCGATTAAGTGATACCGATACAAAATGTTTACTATATGCTGTCATATGCTTTTCAAGTTTTGAATGAGCAGGGATATAAGGATATAGCTACGGAAAAATTTAATAATACCGCAGAACTTATGGCAGCAATACTGGCAAAAGGTATAGCTGTTCAGATAAAACGCGGTCTTGGAAAGGAATATATTCCTCAAACAGAATCTTTATCTGCTCTTCGTGGAAAGATAGATATGGCAGAGTCTATTAAGACACATTCCATGCTAAGGAAACAGATGATTTGTACATATGACGAATTTTCTGTTAACGGAACGATGAATAGAATAATTAAATCAACAGTTGAATTGTTACTTCGTTCCGATATTTCGAAGGTACGTAAAAAAGAACTTAGAAAATTGATGGTTTATTTTGGTGACGTGGAACCAATAGATCTTTATACAATCAACTGGAACATCCAATATAATCGTAATAATCAGACATACAGATTGTTAATTTCCATATGCTATTTGGTAGTAAAGGGACTGCTTCAAACAAATTCAGATGGAAGTACTCGTCTTATGGAATTTGTAGACGAGCAACGTATGTGTAGGTTGTACGAAAAGTTTATACTGGAATATTATAGAAAAGAGTATCCGGATATTACAGCTAATGCATCTCAGATAGCTTGGCAATTAGATGATGGTATTGGAGCAATGCTTCCGATAATGCAAACAGACATAATGCTAACATATAAAGAAAAAGTGCTTATCATTGATGCGAAATACTACACGCATACAACTCAATCAAAATTTGATAGGCATACATTGCATTCCGGCAATTTATATCAGATTTTTACTTATGTCAAAAATAAGGAGATTGAATTGGCAACACAACCTCATGAAGTTTCAGGGATGCTTCTTTATGCAAAAACGGATGAGACAATCTATCCCAATAATACATATCAAATGAGTGGTAATAAGATAAGTGTAAAGACATTAGATTTGAATGTGGGTTTTGATGGTATTGCAGCACAGTTGAATGGGATAGTGAAAGAGTATTTTGAGTTATAGAGATTGCTTGCTGATTTAATGGGACATGAAAGCATTGAAACAAGCATGCCTGACTAATAGGGGGAAGGATTGATAAAAGGACAAAGATATTGGTGGAAATAAAAACGGAGATATGATATGAGGCAAAAAGATGAAGTTTTAGAACTATTTAGGAACTCGTTTGCTTATTTTTTGAAGAATAATTTAGGGAAAACAATTTACATTATAATACTATTGAAATAATAAAATGAATATAGTATAATATATCTAACTAATTGAAATGTTTGGTTGAAATGGAAATTATGCGATACCAAGGATGACTTTGTTACAGAAAAGCTATAAATATTTTGAGCGGATAACAGAAGTCGTTTGTTGAAAAATATCAGATAAAACGGGACATTTCTCGGGTGTTAAAATTTTTTGGCTTGTCAGGATTGATGCTTTCAGTTATGCAAAGTGATATTCATTTGCAGAAGCAAAACACTGTTTTGGTTGTTGATGTTAAGTATTACAGCTTTATAATACAGATGTATTTTGCGAAACATACATTGCATGTAAATAATATATATATATATTGGATTTTTACCTATGTTAAAAATCGTGATTACGAGTTTGACGACGAGAGAAATAGAGCTTTGGGAATGTTACTCTATGCAAAAACGGAGGAAGAGATTCATTCGGATAATGTATACCAGATGCAGGAAAATTAGATAATTGTTAGAATGCTGGATTTGAATTTATCATTTATGCAAATAGCAGGGTTGCTAAATTGAATTGTACAGTTGTATTTTGATTTATAGGAGGTGATCAAAAAAATATGATTATTGTTGTCGGATATGTAATCAGTTAAACTGTACCCCTTGTCAAGGACATTTTGAATTAGTGTAGTGCCTATTTTTTAGACACCTGTACAAAAGCGATATCCCTGATTTTGGACATTCCTTTGTTTGGTTATCCACATAAGTGGACACATGATATTTGATGTGCCCACAGAATTGGACAAACCGAATTGATATGATATTCTGTTAAGCTTTATTTTTCAGAATCTATATGAACTGCCGTCTTGCCAAGCTCTTTCGGTTCTTTCCTAATGGCTGGCGGGGCAGGTGCATTCGGGATATCCAGAGGATACTCCCCGGTAGTAACAAATTTGTAGAATTCATTAGGCGACAGCTTGGCAAGATGCCACTGATAACGCCGATTGTTGTAATAATCCATATAGTCATCAATGATGACCTGGACCTCAGCAAATTCAGTACATTCCGCAAGTTTCGGCATGATGTGGTCTTTCATATGGCCGAAGAAGCTTTCCTGCGGAGCGTTGTCCCAGCAGTTTCCCCTGCGGGACATGGACTGACGGAGTTTTTTATCATAAAGAATATTTATGAACTTGTAGCTGGTATAGTGGCAACCCTGATCTGAATGAATGATCGTTTCCGCTTGGAGGGAGACACCATAATTTTCCACCAGTTTGTTGATGGTTTCCAAAACGAAATCCACTTCCAGTGATGGGCTGAGCACATACGACAGTATCTGCTTGGTAAAGGCATCCAGGATAGTAGATAAATAAGCAAAGGTGCCATTGTACGGCAGATAGGTGA
>CADAKW010000004.1 GCA_902788645.1 uncultured Lachnospiraceae bacterium | reverse complement strand
CCACATGAAGATTGCCCCTGCCACTCTGGGTATATAAAAACTGATGGGATACCAGCCCCTCCTCCCGCTTCACATGATACTCAGGCTCTGCAATCCCAATTCCTGACAGATAAAACGGCAGACACTTTTGTTTTCCCAGAATCGGATAGATCCACTCCATTGATATTCCCCTCCTCCCCGTTAACTTTTTATGCTGTATATGAAACTTCCGGTATTTCAAACGATTTCGTACTTTTTTAACTGGTTCCGGTAAACCGCATAATCCGGGCAGTACCGTTCTACCTCCGCCCAGAATAATACAGAATGATCCATATGCCTCCTGTGAGCTAACTCGTGGACGATCACATAGTCCATAAGCTCCGGAGGCATATAATATAATTGATAATTAAAATTTACATTGCCCTTGGCACTGCAGCTTCCCCAACGGGTTTTCTGATTTCTTATGGTGATCCTGCCCACCTGTACATCCATCTTCTTACAATAATAATGCACTCTGTCTGCAAAGGCCGCCCGAATTTCTTTCCATTCCTTTTCGCTGATCTCATCCACCGGCGGTGCCCCTGTGGAAACCGACTGGGTGCGGCGTTTTTCCATCAGCCTGCATTTATGCTCGATCCAGCCTCTGTGACTGTCGATAAACTCCTGAATCTCCCTCTGAGGCATGCGAAGAGGCGCACGCACGATCACACTGCCGTCTCTTTTTACCTCCAGACTGACGGTTTTTCTTCTGGTTTTTATAATCTGAATCTCCATAACTTTATCCCTGCTTTACGTTAATGATTTCTGCCAGCTTCTCAAATACACGGTCTGCATAAAGCTGCTTGATCTCATGACGGGTCTTCCCTGTCACATCAGTATTTATCTCATAAACGGATACATTTCCATTCCACACTATGCTGAAAAATGCCTGTCCCTGCACGCTGTCCGCATTATAGGGATCCAGATTGCCCGTGGTTCCCGTAATGCCAATGCCGATATCGGTATCCAGTTTTTTGCAGGCAGTCTGTGCCATTGCCACAGCACACTCCCTCGAATATACACCGTATGTTGCGATCACCTCCGGATCCACGCCGGTCAGAACCTTTGTTTCGTTCAGATATGTTACATATCCTCCCGGAAAAATAGCCGACGCACCTGACGTATCTGTGATCATAGATGCGATCATTCCCGAAGTACAACTCTCCATGGTAGAAATCGTAATACGTCTGTCGATCAGGCTGTTTATGATCGTATCCTGCCGTTCCTGTGTCATTTCCTGTCACCCCCTGATATATAAAACTATATCATTTCTCTCCCGGAATGAAAAGCTCCGCACACCGGATACTTAATATCTGTATGTGCGAAGCTCCATTTACCATTTATCTCGTTCTTACATGTACCGTTGCCCATTTACCATATATCGCTTTTTTATCCGCTCCATTGACGGCATAAGCACGGATTCTGAGATAATATATTGTTTCTTTCTTTAATTTGTTCAGATTCTTTTTCGTTTTTTTGACCTTTATTGTCTTTGCCCCGGCAAAATTCTTCTTTGTGCTGATCTGGATCTGGTAACCGGAAGCCCCGGACACCTTTTTCCAGTGCATGGCGATCACTCTTTTTCCAGCTGTTGCCTTGAAGCTTTTCACTGCTGCCACAGAGGATACTTCTGTCTTTTTCGTGTCATCCTGTGTCTGAGCTGCTCCACCGGATGTCTGACCGTTTGCCGCTGCAGAAGGCTGTGTCTGCGTTCCCTGTCCCGGTGCAGTTGTGGTACCTGCGGTTGGCTGTGTCTGTGTTCCCTGTCCCGGTGCAGTCGTGGTACCTGCCGGTGGTTGTGTCTGCGTTCCCTGTCCCGGTGCAGTTGTGGTACCTGCCGGTGGCTGTGTATTTCCGGACTCAGGAGCTTCCGGTGTCTCCGACGGCTTTGGTGCCTCTGATGGCTCCGGACTTTCTGTCCCCTCCGACGGCTCCCCCAGCAGCACATATGGAATATCCCTTTCCTTTGCATACTGCTCTGCCTCAGATCCCGCATCCGTATATATTGTCAGCTTCTCGCACCCATCAAATATCTCACCGTTTAACTTTGTCACATTTTTCCGGATGGTTACCTTCATTAACGAAATACATCCGTCAAATGCATACTTCTCAATGGTTGTAACGCTTGCAGGAACCGTGATCTCCGTAATGTTCTGACACCCCATAAAAGCAGCATCCCAGATATAGGTAACCGTAGATGGCAGATTTACCGACTCCAGAGACAGACATCCGTAGAAACAGTAGCTTCCAATACTTTCCACTCCCTCCGGCAAAGTTACCTTCTCCAGAGACTCATTATTATAAAAAACAGCCTCTCCGAGACTCTTTACCCCCGCCGGCAGTTCAATGCTTTTCAGATCACATTCATAAAAAGCATGGATTCCCAGTTCCAGCTCTTCTTCCGAGGATCTCATTTCAAAATCTACGTCAGAAAGATTTTCACACTGATAAAATGCATCCATACCGATATAGGTGACAGACGCGGGGATCGTCACCCCGGTCAGAGCGGTACACTGCCAGAATGCCCTGTCTCCCAGATAACAGAGAGTCTCCGGCAGGGTAACACTTTTTAATGCATAACATCCTTCACATGCCTGTTCCCCAATTTTCTCTACTCCTTCCGGGAAAGTAATATTTTCTATCCCGGTTTCCATAAAAATCCGGCCTGCGATCCATTTTGTCTGATAATCATCAATCTGCCGTGGAATCTCTACATCTGTCTCACCACCCTGATATCCCACGATCTCCAGCTCATTATTATCCCAATATTTGGTATACAGCCAGCCTTCTTCGTTTTTATGAATAGGATATAATGCACAATTTACGGTGACATAATTTATCCCTTCATGCTTGGCATAATAGAAACCGGTGGATTCCTCTTCTGCATAGATTGTCAGATCAGTACAATAATAAAACGCATCAAACTTGATGTCCTCCACACTGTTTGGTATGACCGCCGTCTCCAGACCGGTGCAGCCGTAAAATGCAGCGCCGTCAATCCTTACAAGAGAATCCGGGAACTCCACCTCTGTTAAACCGGTATTTCTGTTAAATGACGTTTTGGCTAGCTCCGTCACAGGATACCCGTTAATTTCTGCCGGAATAATGGGATCACTGGCTTCTCCCGTATATTTTGTGATGGTAACCCCGGTTTCTCCCTCCGGTCCATCCACATATTCATATTCCCATGCTCCATCCTCCGTGACCTGAAGTGTCTCCCCCTGTCTCACCGACCGCCTTTACCACAGAATGATCTCCCTGCAGCACCACAGTGCCGGCCGCCAGCACAGCAAACAACAGACCGGTCACCACCTTCTTCTTCCATTTGATTTTCTTCCTCATACAATTCTCCTCCTTTTCATGATCTATTCCACCGGCACATATAAATCCTGCACGTAGATACCTGCCACCTTAGCTACACTGACCGCCTCCCGGAAAGAATAAATACACTTTTCATAAGAATGACCTTTTTTCTGATCAAACTCGATGCTTCCACTCTCCACGATCCATTTTTCTCCCGGCTCCGGCGAACTCACCGATATCTCGCTGCCATCGATCATTTTAAGACGGATCCCGATCGAGGTATCCGATACACCAAGATCCTCAAACGGTACTTTGGAAACATCTGCGGTCAGCGTAATACCAAGAGGTGTCAGTTTAATACTTTTTACATATGCCGTTGTATTAATAAACGGGAACTCCATTTTCTCATTTCCCCGGAGCAGCACTTTGTTCTTGACTGTCATCTCTGCCGGAAAGGTAATACTCCACATTCCCTCTACCAAAACCTCCGGAGAATCACCATTGGGATCCCTCGTCAGATCCTTGAAGCATACTGTGACATTTTTATCCCTGTATTGCTTCATATCTGCCGTAAGATTCACCACATACACTGCCTCATTCGGCTTCTCCTGATCCTTTTCCAGCAGCCTGCAGTCCGTTCCTCCGCCAATGAGCTGATCCGTATTGTAATTGTCCCCTTCGCAAAAAGCAAAGTAATCAAACGAGATCTTATCCTCAAAAGCAATACTTGTCGGTGCTGTGATCTTCACCAGCAAATACACTCCCTGCTCATCCACAACCGACTCCTGTAGCTCCATGCTCAGCTCCGTCTTGCTCTCTATCTTTTCCTTTCTGCTCTCCACACCTAACTCCTCATCCTCCTGATCAATATGGAGAATGTCCATGATCGTCATCTTAAAACGATGAAAAATCCCGGCATCTGCCTCCGCAACATTCATTCCTGCCACAGTCAGGATCAGGAGGAGTACCGCAGCAAAGGCAAACCTTCTCCGGGGCTGCCATACAACTCTCTTTTGTTCTGTTTCTTCTTCCTCCGGAAGGGTCTGCAGGATCTGCTCGATCTTTTCATCATATCCCTCCGGGATTTCTACCTTTCTGGCATGTTCTCTTATCTTTCTGTCAAAATTGTTCATTTCTGTTCCCCCTCTAATGCCTGCTTTAAGAGCCGTCTGACCCGGTTAAGCCGGGATTTTACTGTTCCCGACGGAACATCTAAAACCTTTGCGATATCACGGATCGACAAGTCATTATAATAAAACATGACGATACTCCTCCGGCAGCTGTTGAATACAATCCCACAGCTCATTATAATGGTCTCTTGCAGGCTCCAATAACTGCTCCACTTTTTCATCCCCTGGAAGCTCCATCCGTTTCTTTGCCATGCGCAGTGCCTCATTTTTCGTGATGGTGATCATCCACGCCTTAAATCTGTCCTGCGACCGCAGCTGCTCCCGGCATTCATACGCCTTAAGGATTGCATTTCCTACCGCATCCTGTGCATCCTCCTCATTTTTCAATATGGTATACGCTACAATATATAATTGATATTTGTATATTTCTATCTGTTCACAAAATTCATTTCTTCTCATACGCCTTCTGTATCTCCATATTTTTCATTTTCTGATCAATAGCCCTTGGTAAAAATTCCCTATATTATCTTAGATACTTTTCGCACCCAAAAGGTTCCCTAAATTTACAATATTTTCCATCTCTTACATTATACACAAACATTTCTGTCTGTTTTACATAATCATTTTCAAAATATCATCACAATTTGTCCTTTTTACTCTGTATTTTTTCTTCCTTGTATGGTATCCTCATATGTGGCACTTTATATTATGAAATATTCGACCATGTTCGATTGATTTACAAAGGAGATTTTCATGAAACGTATTGGCTTTGACAATGATAAATACCTGTCCATGCAGTCCGCACATATCCGTGAGCGTATATCCCAGTTTGGTGACAAGCTTTATCTGGAGTTTGGCGGAAAGCTTTTTGATGATTACCATGCTTCCCGCGTTCTGCCGGGTTTTGCTCCGGACAGCAAGCTGCAGATGTTACTCCAGCTTGCCGATCAGGCGGAAATGATCATATCCATCAATGCAGCAGATATTGAACGAAATAAGATCCGTCACGACCTTGGGATCACTTACGACCAAGACGTGATCCGTCTCATTGATGTCTATCAGAAAAAGGGACTTTATGTGAGCAGTGTTGTGATCACCCGCTATGCAGGACAGCCATCTGCTGATCTGTTCCAAAAGAAGCTTGAGGATATCGGGATCCATGTCTATCACCATTACACCATTGAGGGGTACCCAAACAACGTAGAGCAGATCGTCAGTGATGAAGGCTATGGCAAAAATGATTATATAAAAACAAGCCGTCCCCTTGTCATTGTTACAGCCCCGGGACCGGGAAGCGGCAAAATGGCAACCTGCCTGTCCCAGCTTTATCATGAGAATAAAAACGGCATCAAGGCCGGCTATGCCAAATTTGAAACCTTCCCAATCTGGAATATTCCGTTAAAGCATCCGGTCAATCTGGCATATGAGGCCGCCACTGCAGATCTGAACGATGTTAATATGATCGACCCTTTCCATCTGGAGGCTTATGGAGAGACTACCGTCAATTATAATCGCGATATTGAGATCTACCCGGTACTGGCCGCTATGTTTGAAGGTATTTATGGTCATTGTCCGTACAAGTCCCCGACAGATATGGGAGTCAATATGGCAGGAAACTGTATTGTCGATGATGAAGTTTGTCAGGAGGCCTCCCGTCAGGAGATCATCCGCAGATATTATCAGTCTCTGAACCGCTTTGTGAAAGATGAAGCATCTAAGGATGAGGTCTACAAGCAGGAGCTGATCATGAAACAGGCAAAGATCACTGTCAATGACCGCACGGTCGTTCCCGCTGCCAATGATCTGGCAGTCGAAAACAGCTCTGCCGCAGCAGCATTGGAGCTGCCTGACGGAACGATTGTTACCGGATCCACCTCGGATCTGCTGGGACCGGCATCAGCCGTTCTCTTAAACGCCATCAAGGTACTGGGCAGGATTGACAAAAAGGTGCATCTGATCTCCCGCACCTTTATTGAACCGATCCAGCAGTTAAAGACCGGCTATCTCGGAAGCAAAAACCCCCGCCTTCATACAGACGAGGTATTGATCGCACTGTCCATGTGTGCGGTATCCGATCCAAATGCCAAGCTTGCATTGGAACAGCTTCCTAAATTATCCGGCTGCCAGCTTCACGTTTCCTCGATCTTATCTCCGATCGATATCAATACCTTCAAAAAGCTTGGTATCGAGCTGACCAACGAAGCTGTCTATGAGGGAGCTTCCAACAATTAAGATGCGTTCCCCTAAAATAATATCAGATCAATTACTGTTATCATAGTCAGACAGGGCATTGAGAAAATCTCAATGCCCTGTTTATTTTCATATTATGAATTCTTTTTCTGTAAACCAAGCTCTACAACCCGGTCCGTGTATGTATCCTTTTTCAAGGAAAGAATCTCTCTCGCCTGCTCCTCGGATAAACCATACTCCTCATCCAGCAGAGTCAGGATCTTTTCCTTACAGCTGTCCATATCCTTTTCGACCTCCAGATTTCTGGCTGTCTCAATATTCTCATCATACTTCTTTAAGCCCACCAGCAATGCATTTAACGCATCCGGATAATACTTCATATTGTCATAATTCTCATAAGAATTTAAGGAACGCTGTACCTTCATAACGGTAATGATCTTATCATAGGTTTCCTGATCCTTCTTTTTCATATCGGTTCCCAGAATCTTCTGATAAGCATCCGTGTATTTTCCTGCTTCAAAGAAGCCGGATGCCTGCTTCATGGTGGATCGGTAACTAAAGATCTCTGTACCCGAGATTTCTGTTGCCAGAAACATTGCTGCCAGAATAATGACAATGGAAACCCCTACTTTATTGAGCTTTCCGGTAACCTCCAGCTCAGCCTGGGCCGCCTCCTCGGCTTTCTTTGCTTCCTTCTCCGCCTTTTTCTGTGCTTTTTCCTCGGCTTTCGCAGCTTTCTTCAGCTCTTTTTCCTCGGCCTTTGCTTTCTTGGCCTCCGCCTTTTCTGCTGCCTTCGCCTCCTTGGCAAGCTTTTTCTCAGCCTGGGCCGCCTCTGCTGCCTCCTGCTTTGCAGCCGCTTCCTCTTTATCCTTTTCTCTCTGGGCCCGCTCCGCTTCCGCAATCTCGTCTGTTACAATATTGCCAAACAGTCGTTTTAACAAGCCCGGTTTCTTTTCCCCGGTTGCAGATGCACTTTGATCATCTGCCGCAAGCCCGGACATATCATCCTCTGACAGTCCCTCCAGCAGCGCCTGCATATCATCTCCCGGTTCTTCCTCCTCCGGTTCCAATGCCAGAATATCATCCAGACCAAAGGCTTCCTCCTCCGGCTCCGCCTCAGGGTCTATATCCGGCTCATCCTGCGCTTCCTCCGGAGCATCCATATCACCGGACAAGGCTTTGTCCACGTCCATTAAGGAATCCATTTCCTCCGCAGAAGGGATATCCTGATCAACAGCGTCTGTATCCCCAGGCTCCTTCTCCGGCTCCGCACCGGCTGTACCTCCGGAAGCATCAAGATCATCCAGAAAATCTCCCACCAGATCATCCACGGACGCCTCTGCAGCCGGCTCTTCCGTGGCTGCTTCCTCCGCAGGGTCGTCAGAAAACAATCCCAGATCCTCTATTTCACTGAGATCCGGCAGATCATCAAGAGATACCATATCATCATATTCCTGATCCTGCCCATCCTCTGCTGCCGTTTCCTCTGCCCCGGGAAGTATATCAGCATCTGTCTCCGGCATGACAACATCCGGCAATGGATCGCCCTGCTCTTCTCCGGAACCAGCATCCTCCGGTTCTCCTCCGGAAACGATATCCTGCAGTGCATCCTCCGGCTCTCCTCCGGAAACAACATCCTGCAGCGCATCCTCAGAAGCGCCCTCCGGCTCCTCTGCTGAAACGGACTCCTTTGCAGAATCCTCCGGTTCATCTTCTGAAGCCGCCTCATCCTCCAGAATGCCGTCTCCGTCCAGATCAAGGTCTGAAATATCTCCCAGATCCTCCAGATCAGCAAAATCATCCTCTCCCATAAGGCTGCTCAGATCCTCCAGATCAACAAAATCCTGCAGGCTCTCATATTCACTTATTTCCTGTTCCTTGGCATCCTCTGCCACATCCTTCAAATCTTCTTCGTTCAAGATTCTATCTCCTTAATTATCTGTTGCTCTTACATTATGCAGATGCCCCATCTGCATTCTCAATCTGCAGGATCTGATCAATAGCACCTACCAGCTGTCCGATCTCCGGCTTTGACAGCTGCATGTCAGCCCCAAGACTCTCTCCTTTTTTCCTCATCTCATCATTGATCAGAGAGGAGAAAATAATAACCGGTATATGCATCATATTGTCGTTGCTTTTGATCAGTTTGGTCAGATGATGACCATCCATCTGGGGCATCTCAATATCTGTGATGACACAGGCTACCTTTTGATCCAATACTCCCTGCTCTTCATATGAAGTAAGCTTATCCCAGCACTCTTTTCCGTTACTGGTAATGTCTATATTGACAAATCCCGCTCTCTTTAAGCAGTCCAGCAGCATCTTTCCAAGCAGTGGGGAATCCTCTGCGATCAAAATAGGAGAATCCACGCGGGACCGGCCCGTCATATGCTCCACATCAGACATCTTCAATCCTGTCTCCGGATTGATCTCTGCCACGATCTTTTCAAAATCAAGGATAATGATCAGACGGTCATCGATCCTGACAATTCCCGTTGCCATCCCCATGCCCGACGCATTGATCGTAGAATCCGGTTCAATGATATCCTCCCAGGATACTCTGTGGATTCCTTCTACTCCCTGTACATGAAATGCTGTATTGAGGTTATTGAAATTTGTAACTATGTACATATCGCCTGCTGTAGACGCAGACATCGGCATATTCATTACCCGCGACAGATCAACGATTGAAATGATCTCGTCTCTCGGCATAAAAATGCCCTCTATCCTTGCATCTGCATTAGGGATCGGCGTCGGCTTCTGATATGGCAGGATCTCCCTGATCTTTGCCACATTAATTCCATAATAATTCTGACCAACCCGAAACTCCAGAATCTCTAACTCATTTGTTCCACTCTCTAATAATATACCTGTCTCCATGTATAATCACCCTGCCTTTCAAAAATCTGAGATCACATCAATGTACCGCAATCTCTCCTGTCATTTTTCCATCTGTCACCTGGATCGATATATTCTGCATCTTCTGCTTTTTATCCACTTCAAATATAAGAACAGCCTCAGAGCTTCTGCCCGGTGCCATCTTTTCCTTAAAATACTGCAGATCGTTCTGGAGGATCGTCATCAGCGGACTGCCTGCCGTTTCTCCATCTGCGATCAGTGTATATTGCAGCGACTTCTTCATCAGATTGACCTTCTGCTTTGCTGATGAATTATTCTTAATACGAAAATGCACGATTAAAAGCTCTTTTCCCGTATGGGCACTGATCGCCGCATCCGCAGAGCCATATGTATGTCCTGTCTCACTGGACATCATCTTTATGTCAATCTGATCCAATGCATATACTTTTTGCGGAGACACAAGGCTGGCCTGTGAATTGTCCTTAACACTTTCCGGATCCGATGGGTTCTGAGACGCTGCAGAAGAAGCAGGTGCCGCCGTCACTGCAGGTGTCCTTGTGGGCTCCGGCGTCGGTGTAGCCTTCAAAACACTCCTGTCATAATCAAGTACATCATCATTGTTCTTATCATACTTTAACAATGCACCTGCCATGTACTCCGCTTCCATATCTCTGCTGACATCATCCAGATTCGGTCCGGAGCCGCAACCTGACAGCGCAAGTGCCATTACGGCAGCTGTCACGATCAATCTCTTTTTCATATCAATAATCATGCCTTTCTCAAAATACATCTTTTAGATATGCAGGCCCAAAACGCCTGTCACTATATCTATATGGTATCATATTTTCCTATTTTACGCAACGATTTCCAACGTAGCTTCTACCGCCTCAATCTGCGGTAAACAGCCGGAAAAACATCGTTTTTAGCTTTTCCGGTCAATATCAAACCAAAATTCTACACCATTCTGACAGTTCTTCACACCACACTGCTGGTTCATGGACTCTACGATCGCTTTCACGATAGACAGACCAATACCACTTCCTCCATACGCCCTTGTTCTCGCTTTGTCGACCTTATAAAACTTGATCCATATTTTGTCCAGCTCATCCTCCGGGATCTGTTCGCCGGTATTAAATACTCTGACACGTACCACATTTTCCCGCATCTCCAGCGTCACCCGAATCCTTTTCTCTCCATCCACATGATTAATGGCATTGCTGATATAATTGGTAACGATCTCTTCTACCATATACTCGTCCGCCCAGACATATACAGGCTCTGTCTCCTCCATATATATCTCCGCTCCCTTCTGGTCTGCCAGAAGAGACGCTGACTGGATCACAGAGCGGATCACCTGTACAATATCAAATCGTTCAAATGTGATCTGATTTTTTCCAAACTCGATCTGATTCAATGTGAGAAGCTTTTTCACCATTTTATTCATTTTATTGGCTTCATCCACGATAACATCACAATAAAACTCCCGGCTCTCGCTGTCATCATTGATATTGTCATGCAGTCCCTCTGCATATCCCTGTATCAATGCAATCGGTGTTTTCAACTCATGGGAAACATTCGACAGAAAGTCTTTTCTCATCTCATCAATCTGTATTTTATTTTCAATATCCTTTTGCAGCTCATTGTTGGCGGATTTTAATTCTGAGATCGTTTCCTCCAGCCTCTCCGACAACATATTGATACTGTTTCCCAGTCTGCCGATCTCGTCCTCTGTATCAACGGGATATTTTGCCTCAAAATCCAGCTGCGACATTCTCGTGGCGATATCGGTCAGATAAACAATAGGCTTTGTAAACCTGTTACCGATCAAAAACAACAGAACACCTGATATGATCACTGCGATCACACCGATATACGCCAGAAAGCGGTTAGATACTGCCACACTTTCCTTCATGCTCTGGTAGTTGGTGCTCATATAAATGAAGTCCCCGGAATCAATCCGGCCGAACAATTCCAGATAATAGGAACCGATCCTCTCATCATAGGATTTAAACACCTGATAATTTTTATTGCCCTTGATCAGCTCCCGTCCATCTCTTTCCACATAACCGTTGACAAGACCAATAACATAGTCCATCGTCTTGTCCCGCACATTTTCCTTTTGTATATTACTGAGGGAATCCGCCGACGGATAACAAAATGTATATTGCAGCATGCCAAAATAATCATTGATCCGGAACAGGTATGTGTTCATGGAACCATTTTCCGTCAAAGAATCCAACATATTGATGCTTTTTTCTGACAATCCGTTTTTTCCCGCTCCCTGCTGAAAGCCACTGTCATTTTTGACAATACTGTTGATCTTCCGAAAAGACTCCGATAATGTACTGATCTTGCTGTGCTGATAATACATCGGCAAAAACAGCTGATTGGCCAGCCAGCAGCCCAGAATAGTAATGGCCAGAATACTGCAAAGTACAACGATCAGCTTTGTCTTGATCGACTGCATTTTCACAAAGGATGTCACCTTTTTATTCATGATCTCTTACACCTCAAATTTGTAACCCATTCCCCATATTGTTTTGATATATCCTCCCTTATCCCCAAGCTTGCTCCTCAGCTTCTTAACATGGGTATCAATGGTTCTTGCATCTCCAAAGTAATCGTAATTCCAGACATTATTCAAAATGCGCTCTCTGGATAACGCCACGCCCTGATTATTGATAAAATATGTCAACAGTTCAAATTCTTTATAACTGAGATCGATATTGTTCCCGTCGATCTTTACCTCATGGGCAGCCTGATTCAGCGTGATACCGCCTACTTCCTTGATACCCTCCTCCAATGCATTGGTCCTTCGCAGGATCGCCTCCACTCTGGCAACAAGGATCTTAGGACTGAACGGCTTGGAAATATACTCATCCACTCCCAGATCAAAGCCCTGAAGCTCATCCTTTTCATCACTTTTTGCTGTCAGCATGATGATGGGTACCTGAGAATACTTCCTGATCTCACGACATACCTGCCATCCATCCATTTTCGGCATCATAACATCCAGAATGATCAGGGCGATATCCTTGTTCTCATAAAAAATATCAACCGCTTCTTCACCGTCTCCTGCTTCCATTACCTCAAAATTCTTCTTTACCAGAAAGTCTCTTACAAGCTTTCTCATCCTCTGCTCATCATCCACTACCAGAATCTTCAATTTATCCATCTCACCGTCTTCCTTTCCCTGATGTCTTTCCCGGTCAGCCGGAATATTTTGCATGATCCGCGATCCAGTTTTTCACCTGTTCCAAAAGCATCTGCCTCTCCAGATATCCTCCTCTTGCCTTTGCATATGCCTCCGGAGAATCATACTCATCTGTCATATCCTCATATTGCTCCTTGATATATTCCTGCAGTTCTTCTTTGGTATAGCTTATATTTTCCTTCTGTGCGATCGCCTGCGCCGCAAGATACTCCTTTGCCGTATCCTGTGCCAGGGAAGTCAGATCCGAATTGACAAATGCTTCTTCGTTGTCATAGCCAAACATCGGGAATATCTCTTCTTTGCTGCAGCCATACACGGACGCCATATCATAATAACCCTGCAGCACTTCCTCTTTACATGCTTCTAACAGGGAATCCGGATACTTATCCGCTTCACAGGTTTCTAATACATCAGACCACGCATATTCTGCCTTCTGATCCTCATTTTCCTTGTGGAGCTTTTTCTTTAAATATTCATTATAATCTGCAGTTGTTTTATATTTATTTTTAGTAAGCTTCTTAACAAATGCATCCGAATACTCCGGCAATATCTCTTCTCCGCAGATATACAATACCGTCACATGGAATTCCACGTTCTTTCCATCCAGCGATGGATCCCCGTATGTCCCGTCCGGCACCGGTATGGTAAAAACAACGGAGTCGCCGGTATTTACCCCTGTCAGATTGTCCTCAAAACCATCCAGCCAGTCTCCGGATCCCAGCTCCACATAATCTTCACCGCAGGTGTCATCCATCTTTTTGCCGTCCACATATCCCTCAAAAGAGGCACGGATCGTCTGACCGGTCTGCGTCGTTCCGGTCAGCTCCTGATAAGAGGCATTATCCTCTCTCACATTGTCAATCTCGTCCTGAAGATCCTCGTCTGTAACCTCCAGCGATACCTGAACTCCTTTGTATTCGCCGATGGTCACATAATCTGCCGGATTATACGACAGCTTTTCCTCTACCTTCCGGTTCTGCTGCCAGTAGACAACTGCTCCTGCAGCGATCGCAACAACCGCCACTGCTGCTACGCCGATCCCGATCTTCTTTCCGGATAACCGGCTCTGCTTTTTCTGTACCTTTGCTTTTTTCTTACTCTTACTCATATCAATAACCTTACCTTCCTTCTATTCTCCGCCCAGCTGCTGTACTAATTGCTGAATACATGCTTCATCAAACGGACTCATCAGTCCCACATCCTGTATCATATCCGTAAAGAATCCGCTTGCCGACATGCGGCATAGCTTCAGATAGCTTTTCCATGCCCTCTCATAGTCCTGCTCCATCATCAGCTTGTACTGTAAAGCACAGATCTGTGCCAGGCAATAATCAATATAATAAAACGGCATGGAATAAATGTGATGCTGCCGCTGCCACAGACCACCTTTTTCAAAGAACGCCATCCCATCCACATTTAAGTGAGGACGATACTGCTTTTCCAGTCGTCTCCAAACCTCATGCCGCTGTTGCGCGGTCAGCTCCGGATACTCATAAATGATCTGCTGGAACTCGTCCACCATGCAACCATAAGGGATAAAACAAATGGCATCCTCCAGCTGCATCTGCCGGAATTTGGGCGCATCCTCACCAAAGAACAATTCCATCCATGGATCTGTAAAAAACTCCATGGACATAGAATGTGTCTCTGCCGTTTCCATCGTGATATCCCAATGCTCCCTGATATCATCCTTTCCTGCCAGATAACCCTGGAATGCATGACCACATTCGTGTGTGATCACATCCACATCACCGCTGGTTCCATTAAAATTGGCAAATATCAGCGGCATCCTCGGCTCCGGCAAAAACTCCATATAACCGCCCTGTTTTTTGCCGGGGTGACTCAGCACATCAAACATCTCCCTGTGGACCATCTGCTCCATAAACTCCGCAGTCTCTGCTGAGAGCTCCCGATACATCTTAAGACCGTTTTGCAGGATCTCCTCCGGTGTTCCCTTGGGTGCCGGATTCCCTTCCTTATAGTATAGTCCGTTATCCTGTATATACAGCTTTTCCAGTCCCAGCCTCCGTCTCCGTCTGTCCTGTACCTCTGACGCCAAAGGAACCCAGTACTCCTTGATCCATTTCCGAAACTGCTCTATCTGCGTATGAGTATAACAATTTCTCTGCATCCGGTAATACCCCAGTTCTACAAAATTATTATATCCCGCTTTTTTGGCCTGTTCCGTCCTGTTTTTTACCAGATCATCATATATCCGGTCCAGCTGTTCTCCGTTCTCCTGCAAAAAGTCCTGCAGCATGCCCCACGCCTTTTTACGAACAGCTCTGTCCGGGTCCGTCTGGTATTTGCCCAGCCCTGCCATGCTGATCGTTTCTCCGTCCCAGTTAAACTGAGCCGATGCAAGCAGCTTTTCATATTGATTGACAAGCTTATTTTCCTCCTGCTGCAGTCCCACCAGCTCCGGAGATGTGGACTTGATCTGAAGCTCTATATTTTTGAACGCAACACTGCCGATCTCCTTTTCCAGTTCCCCCCGGAAAGGAGAATGAATGAGAGTCTCATGATATTTCATATCCCATAATTCAAAATCCGGAAGTTGTTCATCATAATATGAGATTTCTTCATCATAATATGGATCCGTGGTATCCACGGAATGACGAAACATCGCCAGGGCATACATGGTAGCCACATGATCACTCAGCCGGTAATAATCCTGATGAAGCCGAATCTGGACTGCTCCACTCTCCGCCTGCTCCTGAAGACGGATCAGCTTCTTCAGATCATTTACTGCCTTTTCCAGATCTGCACGCTGATACTTCATTTGTGAAAGAGTTTCCCCGGATGCGTTTTTCTCACCCGATGTACTCTCCGGGTCCCCCAAAACCTTCACCATCTCCTCAACACTCCATGCAATATGATCCGCTCCTGCTTTTTCCAGCTCTCCAATGTCTGCAAATCCATAATAAACACCAAGCGAAGCAATCCCACAGTCCTTTGCCCCCTGAATATCATGGCGGCGGTCACCGATCATGATCACCTGTTCCTTGTCTTTCTCCTCCAGCCCCAGCCGGTGCAGTGCTTCCTTTATAACAGCTGTTTTATTATTGCGGGATGCATCCATGCTGGCCCCCACTGCCACATCAAAATACTTCATCAGATTAAAATGCTGTAAAATACGTACCGCATATGTCTCCGGCTTTGATGTCGCCAGAGCCAGTATTTTCCCCTGGCTCTTTAAACGGGATAATGCCAATGCGATCCCTTCATATGGTTTATTTTCAAACAATCCGATCACACCGTATCTTTCCCGGTATTTTGCCGTTGCACGGACAGCCTTGTCGTGATCCATCCCTGTGATATCCTGAAATCCTTCGATCAATGGCGGACCAATAAATTGCAGCAGCGTCTCCCTGTCAGGTATCTCTATATTGGCTGCCTCCAGTGCATAAATAACGCAATTTAATATTCCTTCACTGGAATCCGTTAATGTACCATCCAGATCAAATAGCAGATATTTCCATCCCATATTTCCTCTTTCCCGCACAAAACTCTGTGTGCCACTCCTTTGATAATACGTTTCATTACCATATAATATAGAATATTTTGCCCACGACCGCAAGCATTAGAACCAGATTTGTCAGAATCTCTTCTTATAATATAGAGATCATACAGAATTTAGTTATAGTTATAATCTTTCCTATACAATCAAAAAGAGCCCCGAAGGGCTCTCTTGTGGATAACTCTCGTTATCCAGCGTATAATAGGGTGGGAGTAGAAAGTTTTCACTTTCTGACCCTTATTATACGGAGAGTTTGTGTCTAAAGTGTGTTTATATTGTAAACATTTTGTTCATATCCTCCCTGTTTTTTCCATACTTGTATACACGCATTTTGTATACAAGTATATTTTTGTGTATTTTCACAACTTTAATTGAAAAAAAATAAGGTTTTTTTAGAAAAAATTGTTGAAATCTCACTAATTTTATGCGATACTTGTTTTAACGTGTTGCGTTAATCACACACAACATACACAATCAAAAATAAAGAAAAGGAGGTTTTTTAGCAATGGCGTTAAAAAATCAGTATCTGATCGACTTACTTGAAACAGTTAAGAAGAGAAATGCAGGAGAGCCTGAGTTCATCCAGGCAGTTACAGAGGTATTTATGTCTCTGGAGCCTGTTGTTGAGAAAAGACCGGACCTCGTTGAGGCAGGCGTTTTCGAGCGTATCGTTGAGCCTGAGAGACAGATCATCTTCCGCGTGCCTTGGGTTGATGACAACGGTAAAGTTCAGGTAAACAGAGGATTCCGTATCCAGTTTAACTCAGCTATCGGACCATACAAGGGAGGTCTCAGACTTCACCCTTCTGTATACAGCGGTATCATTAAGTTCCTCGGCTTCGAGCAGATCTTTAAGAACAGCCTTACTACTCTTCCTATGGGCGGCGGCAAAGGTGGTTCCGACTTCGATCCTAAGGGCAAGAGTGACGGAGAAGTAATGCGTTTCTGCCAGAGCTTTATGACTGAGCTTTGCAAGCATATCGGTCCTGACTGTGACGTTCCTGCCGGTGATATCGGAACAGGTGCCCGTGAGATCGGTTATATGTTTGGTCAGTACAAGAGAATCCGCAATGAGTGGTCTGGTGTACTTACTGGTAAGGGTCTTACCTATGGTGGTTCCCTGGCTCGTACAGAAGCTACAGGTTTTGGTCTCTGCTACTTCACAGAAGAGATGCTGAAAGCAAACGGCAAGAGCTTCAAGGATCAGACAGTTGTTATTTCCGGATCCGGAAACGTAGCTATCTACGCTACCAAGAAGGCTACTGAGTTTGGTGCAAAGGTTGTTGCTCTTTCTGACTCCAACGGATATATCTACGATCCAGACGGAATTGATCTTCCTGTTGTTCAGCAGATCAAAGAGGTTGAGCGTGGACGTATCAAAGAGTATGTTGACAGAACCTCCCATAAGAATGCTACATATACAGAGGGATGCAGTGGTATCTGGAGCATCAAGTGTGATATCGCTCTTCCATGTGCTACTCAGAACGAGATTGATGCAGACAGCGCTAAGAAGCTTGCTGCAAACGGCTGCTATGCTGTATCTGAGGGTGCTAACATGCCTTCTACTCCGGAAGCTATCGATGTTTACTTCGAGAACAAGATGCTCTACGGACCAGCTAAGGCTGCAAATGCCGGTGGTGTTGCTACATCCGGTCTTGAGATGAGCCAGAACTCCGAGAGACTTTCATGGACATTCGAGGAAGTTGACGGAAAGCTTCACAATATCATGAAAGAGATCTTCAAGTCTTGTGATGAGGCTGCAAAAGAGTTCGGTATGGAGGGTAACTACATGGCCGGTGCAAACATCGCAGGTTTCCTGAAAGTTGCAGAGGCTATGAAGGCTCAGGGTTGTGTTTAATATCATCCCCTAATTCATACGACATGATATAAAAAAGGGCAAAACCAGCGTTTTGCCCTCCAAGAATTGCTTCGCAATTCTCGTTGGGGCTTCCACCTTTATAGTGGAGGCCCTTTCTTCAGGTTATAAGAAAATGCTCGTAACTTAGTGTAAAGCCAACGATCTCTTCTGATATCATTTAGTGAATTTTCTGAAAAGACTGATGCTCCTGTTCCAGTTCCTGATATAGTTCTACCGGCGTCCAGAATATATTATGTGGTGTCACCACCGCCTTACGATCGATCGGCTCCAATTTCATTTCCCGGTAAGCTGCCAGAAATTCATCCATCTTTTCTGATGTAATACCGGAAAACACCAGCATTTCCCCGGAGAAATCTTCTCCCTGATAAATCATGTTTTCCCGTTTAAATCCGGTAATTCCGGCCAGAAAACCCAGCTTCTGTCCATAAGATCTGCCGGGAATAGTTACAAGTCCGATTCCAAGACGACGGCATATACCTTTGATCTTCTTTTCTTTTGAAGATGCCACATGAAAAAGTAATATCTTTCCCTGATCCATAATTTCCTCCCGCATGCCATTATGCTCTATATGCTTCCGGTTAATATCTCACTTCAAAGCTCCTCTCGTCTTCCTGCAAAACCATATTTTTGATATCCATATCCACAATGTCAATATAGCGGTCCTGCTGCAGCATCTGCAGCATGCGGTCTATGGATGATTCATCTCCCTGCACTTCCATGGTAACGGTACCATCCTCCTCGTTGCGTACCCAGCCGGTAAGACGCAGACTCTCTGCCGCATATCCGGCACGGTAACGAAATCCCACTCCCTGTACCCTTCCAAAAAACTGTATCCTTTTACGGACCTCCCGTCTCTCCATACCAAACTTCCTCCCGGACACTGTAATGCCATTCTCTTACTGAATATAAATGCTTTTAACTAATGCACACTCTGTTTCTGCCACTTTCCTTGGCTCTGTATAAGGCCTCATCCGCCAGCCTGACGGAAGTGTTGTAGTCTCCTCCCTGATCCTTTGTCACACCGATAGATATGGTCACAGGACAAACCTTTCCGGACTCCTGCTCAATCGCCATACGGATCTCCTCCGCCTGCTGTCGTGCTGTCTCCAATGACCCCTGCATGATCACCAGAAACTCCTCTCCGCCCCATCGGAGCATATAATTGGGATATTGCAAATGGGCAGATATGATATCTACCACTTCCTTCAGAACCACATCTCCTCCCTCGTGACCATAGGTGTCGTTTACCTTCTTAAAGAAATCAATATCAAAGATCAACACAGATGTCTCCGCCCCGTCAAAGCACTGAAATGATCTCCTTTCATCCACAAGAGTATCAATGATATTGCGGTTAAATAATCCTGTCAGCTGATCATGAAAAGCACTTTCCTCCAGCATCCTCTGGGCAACATACTGGTACACATAGGACTGCTCCATGGCCCACACCACCAGACAGATCCCGCCATAAAACGGAATCCCAAGGATCAACATCATCATAAGCTCCGGATAATGCAGGAATGTATTGGCTATACCAATATCTGCAAAGATCAGCCCTGTAAAGACAATGCTCCACTTTCCCGGTGCCGCAAATCCAAAAAAGATAAATATCGACATGATAATGATAAAACCGTCACTGGCAAAAGTAAGATCCGGCAGATATACACATGCCCATATGGTACACCACATGATGCTATGTGCGATCAGATAGGATAACGGCACGATCACCCGGTAATCCCTGACCTTTGCGTTCACGATCATAAAAAGAACAAATGGGATCAGGATCGCCATCCTCGCCGGAACTGTTGTCGTATTGATCTCTCCAAACAAATACCAGTCCGATATCACATAAAACAGAGAGGAAATACAGCTTGCGATCACGACCCACATATTCATCACACGATAATGTTCAAATTTTGATTGATAAAATACATTGTCTTTTTTCATGCTCCAAACCTCATATCTATATAAACCACAAAAAGCATTACAAACATAACCGTAATGCTTTTTTCTTGCAACTGGCTACCATTTTACAGGTCCTATAGCTTTGCGTCACAGCCTTTCGGCTGCTTTGCCCATCTTTATTCACTTCGTAACACAATCAATAATTTATTTTATCATACTATCCGACGATTTGCAAATTTTCCTTTCCTTTTACGCTTCTTCTGCACCGATCATTATTCTTCTACATGGATCACATCCTGTAGTACATAATGAAATGTCGGCGCGGAGCTCTTCTCATTTTCATGATATGCCTTTTCCAGAGAGATCACATCCTTCGGGTCATCCGGATCCACACCGGTATAATCTCCCTGAAATACATTGATCTCTTTCTTTTTAAAGCGGCCGATCAGTTTTTCAATCTCCTCTTTGGTGCCCGGTGCCGCGATCAGCTCATTCACCTCCAGCATCTGTACCCAGCTCTGGTCAAAACCGGATCCCGCATCGTTTCCAGTGATATTTGCATCCAGTGTGCTTTCAATATCCTTCTCAGACAATACCGCTTCCACCGCTGCAGATATATACGGCTCCCAGTTGATCCGGCATCCGGTCAGATAAGTGGTCGGGGCAACATCCGCCATACTCTGGTTATAGCCCACATGATATACCACATGCTTTCCCTTGACCTCTTCACAGGCCACTGCCGGCCCTGTAGTATCCGAATGCTGGGAAATGATCACACAGCCCTCGTTGATCAATTGTGTCGCATATTTCTTTTCCAATGCATAGCTTCCCCATGTATTGGTATATTTTACCGTCATCTCCGCTGATGGTACAACCGACCTTACCCCCAGGAAAAATGCAGTGTATCCGGAGATCACCTCTGCATAAGGATAGGCACCTACATATCCCACCTTCGCCTGATCCTCCGTGATGGTCCCCTCCTCGATCAACTGCTTCAGTTTCATCCCCGCAGCCACTCCGGAAATGTAACGTCCCTGATAAATAGCTCCCATATAGGTATGATAGTTGGAAAGCTTTGGTTCCTCGTTGGCATTGGAACAGGTGGACTGACAGAACTGCACCTTGGGATATTTCGCTGCCCACTGCTTTGCCTTTTCTCCAAATCCAAAGCTTGTGGTAAAGATAATGTCACAGCCTTCCTCCACCAGCTCCTTCAAAATACCGTCCTCACTTCCCTCGGTAACATTAAACCGGGCAATGGTCCGTACTCTGTCGCCGTATTTCTTTTCTACTGCCTTCTGCGCTTTGACGAAATTGCCGGTATAGGCAGTGCTGGTATCCCCCACATAGACAAAGCCCGCCGTAATGGTACGCTGCTCCCCGTCATCCTTCGTCAGCAGATGCAGACCAAATGCTGCCAGTATCACAAACAAGGCACTGCTGATGGTTATGATATATATTCTTTTCATCGTAATCCTTTCCTTTCTCAGCCCACAGATCTCTGCCTCCATGCACAATCTCTGCAGAGTGTATGATATCTGCTCTGTGGAGATCATTGTCCGCCTGTTCCGTAAAGTCTCTCTACATCAATGGTTCCGTCCTCCAAAAGTCCCAGCATGATATCTACCAATTGCGGATCAAACTGTGTCCCTCTTCCTTTCCGCAGCTCCTCCAGTACAAAATCCAGATCAAGCTTCTTACGGTATACACGATTGGCTGTCATGGCATCAAATGCATCAGCAATTCCGATGATCCGGGCATTCAATGGAATCTCCTCTCCCTTCAGACCATTGACGTATCCCCTTCCATCGTACCGCTCATGATGATAAAGAGCCCCCTCATCTACATGTTCAATAAAGGTAAAGTTCTTTAATATCTCTGCGCCCCGGAGTACATGGGACTTCATAATGCCATACTCTTCATCCGTCAGGCGTCCCGCTTTATTCAGGATACGATCCGGTATGGCGATCTTTCCAATGTCGTGAAGAAGTGCTGTTTTGCGAAGCACCTCCTGATCCTCTTTACTGTATCCCAGCTTTTCTGCGATCATCACAGAATATTCCGATACTCTCTGGGAATGCTGACTGGTGTTTTCATCCTTGGCATCCACCGTTCTTGCAATGGTAATAATGGTTTCATTACCCATCTGGATCTGGTTACGGGCAAGCTCTAACTCCTTCTTCTGGAGATTGAGCTTTTTCTGGATCTGTGTCCGGACAATGAGCCAGGTCAGATAGACGATTGCAAGCACCAGTACAATACCATAGTATACGTAAAACCACCAGTGGTCATAAATTTCCTTATCCTTGATGATCTGATAGGTGCTTTCCTCGATCACCTTCGTCTTCTGATGATCATATACCGCCATATGGAAAACATATTCTCCCGTAGGCAGATTGGTGTAGACGATATTTTTGAGTTCACTCTGCGGCAGGATCGTCGGCTCTTTGTCATAACCCTCCAGCCACACCCGGACATAAGGATCATTAATGGAATAATTGACCACCTCCGGTATGATCTCCACACGATTTACACCTCTTGAAATATGAAACGGTTCCCCACGCTCCACATAAGAGGTTTCTCCATCCATTTTAATGGACTTCATCAGCATACGATAAGAAAAGTTGTGGGAATTATAATCATTCATATTCATATATACAGCGCCGAAGCCACCGGACAAATATAAATTATCTTTTTCGTCAATATAATTCCATGCATTCGGAGTCAGGGATTCCTGCAGACCTTTGGTGGCATTCAACAGATCATAATCCAGCTTTTTCCCCTGTTCCAGCTTCTTTTTGTCCACGACATAAATTCCTGCGGAGCTGAGTACAAAAACCTCTCCCTTTTTTCCTTCTACAATATCGTAGTTATTGTAATATGGGAAATTATCCAATATACGAATCTTATCATCCTTCATAAAACAGAGGCTGTTGCTGGTAACCACAAACATACCTCCATTGTCCGTATCCTCCACCATGCGCAGGATCACTTCGGAGCTTAAACCATCGGTCTTTTTGTAGCGGCTTTGCACTTTACCATCACGGATCACAGCAATACCGTTTCCGTCTGTCCCCGCAAGAAGTGTCCCATCCTTCTGCTGAAGCATGCATAACACCTTAGGATTTGGCAGACCGTCGGATGCTCCGATATTCCCGGATATCTTTCCGTTCTGTACAAAGGAAATCCCCAGATCCCCTGCCAGAGCAATCGTTCCATCCTTTAATTCCAATGCTGTACGAAATTTATCTCCCAAAAGGCCGTCTTTTTCGGAATAAACGCGTATCGTGCCATCCTCCGATACTTTCCAGACGCCCGCTCCGGAGGTACATACCCAGAGACAGCCCCTGCCATCCTCCATGAGACAGCGTACCCGGATTCCCTTTAGCCTTCGGGACAGATCATTGTCTTTTGATCCGGTCATGGCACCATCCACAACCTTCAGACCACTGTCCGTTCCAAAGTATACATCGCCCTTCCACCGTATCACGGTGTTGACAACATCCTTCTCCAGTCCCGTCTCTGTAAATATCTCGGTAAAAACAGATTTACACATCCGGAGCAGTCCCAGCCGGGAAGAGGTAAACCAGAGATTGCCCTGATAATCAATAAGCATATGATCAATGGAACTGTTAAATTTGTTGGTATTTACGCTTTGATATGTCCCTGCTTCATCCAGAAAGCCCGCACCGTTATCCGCACAGATAAAGATTTCCCGATCCTCTGACTTATGAAGGGATTTAATATTTACAAGCGCACCACAGGAGACAGTCCGAAGCTTCTTTAGCTTTTCTCCCCTGAGCTGATATATCTCAATGCGGTTATCCGTTCTCCCCACATACAATCTGCCCTGATCATCAAACATACAGCAGGAATATGCCTCCTGATATGTTTTCCTCTGCAGATGCTGTATTACTTTTCCCTTGGATAGCAGATAAAGACTTCCTTCATCCGTTACCGCAGCCACATGATCCTGCTGATCCGCCGACAGACTTTTCGTATAAGTGATCTCCGAAACAATATCACTGACTGCCAGACCACCGGACAGAGAAACAATTGCAAGGGCATCGGAGGTTCCCACATAAAAGGTGCCATCGGAACATTCTGTAATACAGCGCACCGAATCCGCCGGAAGCCCCTGGGAAGAATCCACTACATTGGATATCTCCTCATTGATGCAGATGGACACTCCACTGTCATTGGTGCCAATCCACAGTCTGCCCGCCTCATCCGTAAACAGACAATTGACATTCTTGACAGACTCATAATGATCCATCCACTGAAAACGGCTTCCGTTATACCGGTAAAGCCCGCCATATGTTCCGATCCACAGGATACCATCCTTGGTCTGGGCAATATCGTTTGCCTTGCCGCCGGGCAGTCCGTTATTGTCATTATAGATCGTCTGCACGTACATATTGTAAGAATGAGCTGTGTCCTGTGCAGAAACAACCACCGGTCCTGACAGCATGGAACCCAGAATCATCAGTAGAACGATACTCCCCGTCTTGATGTGATTGGGATTGATCCTGCCGGCATTTTCTTTATCCGGATGCGTTTTATACCGGTGCCACAGACGCAGTCCTGCATAAAACGCCACAAGAGTGACGACCTTATCCAGAAAAACAACATAAAACTCGCCGATCACACCGCGCATCCAGGAATGAAGTCCCATCTGTCCCAGCAGATCGATCACGCCGTCTCCCCAGATATTGCCGGTCCTTCCACCGGAAAACACATAGTTGAGCGGGACAGATACCCCCACTGAAAGCAGTGTGATCAGAAAGCTTAAGGACATAGTCTTAAAAAGATCCTTCAGATATCCCTTTGCCGCATAATAACCGGTCAATATCCCCACCGCAATGTTGGTCAGCGCATAAATATATGACGCTTTATGATAAAATCCATAGATCACATTAGCTGCCGCTCCCACAACTGCTCCGCAAAACGGTCCCAGAGCATACGCACTGCATACGGTTCCAAAAGAATCCATCCACAACGGAAGCTGCCAAGCTGCTGCAATCCATTTACCAATGCAATTTATCAGAATACATCCTATGACAAACAGACTGATCTGATAACCCTTCCTGTGCTGCATTTTCATACCTCTCTTTCCTGATGTCCGGATTTCTCCTTTGTGCTACATTAATTATAAACGTATTTCCATAATGAGACAAGCAGTTTCACTGTGATTCTTTTTATATTTTGTATTTTTATGATATGTGTGATAAACTCTAGCGTGAAAAGACAGGTTTCTGTGCAAAATAAACATAAATATTCTTATGCACACAAAATAAATCGCTATTACACAGCAAAGGGAGGATTGTACATGATTTCTATTGATCTGATCACAGGATTTTTAGGATCCGGCAAAACGACTTTCATCAGGAAATACGCCCAATATCTCATGGATCAGGGCAAAAATATCGGTATACTGGAAAATGATTTCGGAGCTGTCAACGTGGATGCCATGCTGCTTCAAGATATTCTCGGAGATCACTGCACCCTGGAAATGGTAGCAGGAGGCTGCGACGCCGACTGTCACAGACGTCGTTTCAAAACAAAGCTCATCGCTATGGGGATGTGCGGCTACGACCGGGTTTTGGTAGAACCCTCCGGTATCTTTGATATGGATGAATTCTTTGATGCACTGCACGAGGATCCGCTGGACCGCTGGTACGAGATTGGAAATGTGATCACCATTATTGATGCCAACCTGGATACCGTGCTCTCCGAATCCTCCCGCTTTCTCCTTGCCTCCCAGGCAGCACAGGCAGGCACGATCCTTTACAGCCATGTGCAGGAAACTGATGCGTCCGGTCTTTCCTCCACAATCCGGTATGTCTCCGATCTGCTGGACGACCTGCAGTGTCCTGCTCCATCCGGCCAGCTTGTGCTGCAAAAGGACTGGGACGAACTGGTTCCTGCTGACTTTGAGAAGATCATGAACTCCGGCTATCATTCCGCCGATTACCGCAAGCTTTGGATGGATGAAAAAAAGACATATGACAGTCTCTATTTTATGAATATGGAGTTTACCGAGAAGTTTCTGCGGGAGTCCTGTGCGCAAATATTAAAAGACCCTGCCTGCGGCAAGGTCTTTCGTATCAAAGGTTTTCAAAAGCTTCCGGACAATACCTGGATCGCTGTCAATGCAACCCACCAGAAAACAGAGATCCATTCGATTCCAAACGGTCAGGCAATCCTCATTGTGATCGGCGAGGGACTGCATCAGGAAGTCATTGAAAACTACTGGGGAAAGTCAAAGCCATAATACTTTGACTTATCCATCTTTTCGATTGTTCTTATCTGTATACACCATATTCATCAATCGTTTCATAAACCTTATCAAAATCCAACGGCTTGGACAAATGTGCATTTATGCCTCATCCGGAATCTTTTTAATAATCGTACGATAGATCCGGATCAGGAATGTCAAAGATACCGCAAAGGATATGAGCTCTGCGATCGGGAAGGACCACCATACCATATGAAGTCCTCCGATCTTTGCCAGAATGTATGCCGCAGGTATCAGCACAAATAACTGACGCATGATGGATACGATCATACTGAACACTGCTTTGCCGAGAGCCTGGAATACCGTACCGGCAATAATACAGAACCATGCGATCAGATAATGAAAGCCAATGATCCGGAGCGCCGGCACACCGATCGCCAGCAGATTATCGGAGGCACTGAACAGTCCCAAAAGTGTCTGCGGGATCGTCTCAAACAGCAGGAATCCGATAAAGGTCAGACAAAATGCAACTGTCATGCTGAGCTTGATGGTATGGATCATCCGCTTTCTCTTCTGTGCGCCATAATTGTATGCAATGATCGGAGTAATACCGTTGTTCAGCCCGAACACCGGCATAAAGAAAAAGCTCTGCAGCTTGAAATATACACCAAATACTGCCGTTGCCGTAGCAGAAAAATCAATCAGGATCCGGTTCATACAATATGTCATGATGGAACCGATGGACTGCATAATAATGGACGGAATCCCGACAGCATAAATATTTCCGATGATCTTTTCGTCCGGCCGGAAGCCCTTCAGCTCCACATTGACCTCATGGTTAAACTTATGATGACATGTCCCTGCTACGACCCCGGCAACACACTGTCCGATGACAGTAGCAACGGCAGCACCGGTCACACCCATTTTCGGGGCACCGCACAGACCAAAGATCAGGATCGGATCCAGGATGATATTGGTGACAGCTCCTGTCAGCTGGGAAGTCATGCTAAAGATGGTCTTTCCCGTAGAAGTCAGCAGACGTTCAAAGAAAAACTGTGTAAATAATCCAAAGGAAAAGATCATTACCGTACTGAGATACTCAATTCCCATGGTCATGATCTCCGGATCCGCACTGCCTGTCTGACTGGCATAAAACGGTCTCACCACGGTAAATCCGAGGATCAGGAATAAAATATAGCTCAGCATATAAATAAATGCACCATTGCTTGCAATCCGGTTCGCCCGCTTCTGATCCTTCTCTCCCAGAGATCGTGAAACCAATGCATTCATACCAACTCCGGTACCTGCTCCCACAGCGATCAAAAGCGTCTGGAGCGGAAATGCCAGAGAAACTGCTGTCAATGCATTTTCCGAAAGCTTTGCCACAAAAATACTGTCCACAATGTTGTACAGTGCCTGTACCAGCATGGAAACCATCATGGGCAGTGACATATTAAAGACCAATTTTCCAATCGGCATCGTCCCCATTTTATTTTCTGTAACAGGGGTAGAATTCTGATTTTCATTCATAATAACCTTCCATTCCTTTCCACTGGGCTCACAAACTTATTTGGGAGCATTTATCTCTTTACATCTTGTATGTCCAAATGGTTATTCTATCATGAATCAGATTACTTTGGCAACATTTAACGCTTTTTCTGATAATTGGCACAGAACCGGCAGCCATCTTTCCCTCCGATACAGCTGACACAGTCTCCACAATCCGAAAGAATATCTTCTCTGCTGACCAGATAGATCCCCACAATGCTCATTACAGGATCCATCTTTTCATCACTCCACCGGATGCCAAGCTTCTCTGCATCCATCAGCCCCAGAAGCTTTGGCACCGCTGTAAGCTCCATCCCATAAAATCCCGGTCCAAAGGATGGACTGCAGTAGTGTCTGCTCATAACGCTGTGCTTTCTCTCCAGATACTCCCGGATCCACTCTCTGACCACATCCATGCAGGCAATCTGAAAAATCTCCAGATAATACTGGGTCAGCAGGGAATCTGTTTCCTCCATTTCAAACATTGGCGCATGAAATGTATACAAATATCCCGTTTCGATCTGACTGCGCTCGATGCGCTCCAATACACTGCAGGATATCTCCTGTCTCCCAAATACAAAATGATCTTCCCGGACACACTCCTTGTCAAAGGGCTGTATCAATACATTCAGACGATACAGATATTTATGCTTTTGCAAGATATCTGTGATGCAGCTGATCGCCGTCGCCCTGTGCTGCCTGTGCATCTCCGGCTCCATCTGCTCCCATGATGCAATCTGCGCCATTCTGTCCCATATCTGTTCCCGCAGATTCCATATATTGATAGATATCTCATCCTCCTGCTGTCCCAGCTTTTGCAATACCTTATCATACATATCGGGGCGGTGTACCACCGTGCATCCACTACAATCCTTGATCTTCCGGCCTTTTGCGTTCAAAATATAACCCGGATGCCCCAGACAGTTCTCCTGCAGATATAGCGGGCAGTAACAAAACAGACAGTTAAATGCTTCCTCATCCTCAACCTTATGACACGGGAAATATTCACATTGTTTATTCTGAAAAAAACGATAGCTATTGTTCATGACCGTCTCCTTTATTGAATATCCTTTGCCTGAAGCATCGACAGATAACTGATCCTCGTGGTGTCCTCCATGGAATAACCCAGTGTCCTGAGCTGCAGTTCGATCATATCCAGTGCTGTCTGTCTTTCCGCCTCTGTTTCTACCATGATCTCCAGCTCCAGGTAGGTTCCAAGCCCCTCTACCCTGTCCACACAGGCAACCATATTTTCACTGTACAGATACCTTCTGAGCTTGACCACAGGGCGAACCGGCTGATATCCCAGCAGGATCAGCATTTCTATCATCCCCTCGGCATCCTCAACCGTAATCTCCAGTTCTCTCCGGGACATGGCCGTCTCACCCATTTTCGATCCCTTGTAGGTGATGCACGCCATCTGCCCCGGACGTCCCCCTGCCAGATTAAAATCGGCATTGAGATAATTGCCCTCCAGACATTCCGTTTTGCGAACACGTAACGCTTCATCCGACTTTTTAAAATCCCGGTCCGGTCCATTAAAATATGTATCTGTCTCCCTTACCAGATGACTCTCCACAAATCCATTTTCCTCCAGCTTCTTTAACAGATTCGTCCTATCTGTAACCTTTAATTTGATCTCTACCTCTATCATGTCATTCTCTCCATCCATTGATCATAATACATACACAAATCTATCACACCGATACTCTTTCGAGCGTCATGTGCTGATACCTATCATATCATATTTATCTCACAAATACAGCAACAATTCCCTGTTTCAAACATTTTGTTGAAAAAAAAACAAAAAAACGATATAGTATAAAGGTGGTTTTTTACCTGATGTAACACTCAAACTATACATAGGAAGGATAAAACAATGTGGAAAACAATCAATGATTTACTCGTTCAGATCGATGACCTTGTATGGGGTGTCCCACTTATGGTACTCATCATGGCCGGTGGTATCCTGCTGACTCTCCGTCTGGGGTTTCTTCAGATCAGAAAACTCCCATTAGCATTAAAATGGATGGTGAAAAATGAAGAGGGCGGTGAGGGCGAAATTTCCAGCTTCTCCGCACTCTGTACGGCGTTAAGCGCCACCATCGGTACCGGCAATATCGTCGGTGTTGCAACAGCTGTGGGAGCCGGTGGCCCGGGAGCACTTTTCTGGATGATCGTAGCCGCTTTCTTTGGAATGGCAACCAAATTTTCCGAGGGTCTTCTCGCAGTCAAGTATCGTGTCGTCGACGAGGATGGTCACAGTCTCGGCGGTCCGTTTTATTATATCGAACAGGGCATGGGCAAAAAATGGAAATGGCTTGCCAAGCTGTTTGCCTTTTTCGGCGTATGTGTGGGACTTTTCGGTATCGGAACCTTCAGTCAGGTAAACGGAATCGCCAGTGCTGTTCACGGATTCTTTGATCCAAATAATAAGCATTGTGTACAGATTTTTTCTCTTGGCCGGTATTCCTGGTCTGTTGTTATCGCATCCCTGATCCTTGCATTCTGCGTAGCAGCCGTGCTGATCGGCGGCATCAAGCGTATTGCAAGTGTCAGTCAGGTGGTCGTGCCTTTTATGGCTATTATCTATTTCCTTTTTGCAGCTATTTTGATCATTACCAATATCACACAGGTACCTGCTGCGGTTAAGATTATTGTAAAAGCAGCCTTTACCCCGAAGGCCGTAACCGGAGGTGCCGTGGGAAGCATGTTTATGGCAATGCAGAAGGGTGTTGCCAGAGGTATCTTCTCCAATGAGGCTGGTCTTGGTAGTGCGCCGATCGCTGCCGCTGCTGCCCAGACAAAGGAACCTGTCCGCCAGGGTCTCGTCAGCATGACCGGCACCTTTATTGATACCATCGTGATCTGTACTCTGACCGGTCTTTCCATTGTACTGACCGGTGCATGGCAGGTAGATGGTCTGGAGGGTGTTGCCGTGACAACATATGCATTCCAGAAAGGTCTTCCTTTCCCTGCAGAGATTTCCGCTTTCATTTTGATGCTGTGCCTTGTGTTCTTTGCATTTACCACGATCCTCGGCTGGGATTATTACAGCGAGCGTTGTCTGGAATACTTAAGCGGCGGCAATATGAAGCATGTTAAGATTTACCGCTGGGTATACATTCTGGCAGTATTTATCGGACCTTATATGACTGTCAGCGCCGTTTGGACCATCGCAGATATCTTTAACGGACTGATGGCAATTCCAAATATGATCGCACTCTTTGCATTAAACGGTGTCATCGTAAAAGAAACAAAAGATTTCTTCGAGAGACATGAGCGCGGAGATTTTAATTAATTAAAAATCCCCCGTTCCTTTTCCACCAGCCTTTTCACAAAATCTGTGGCAGGCTGACCAAGGATCTTGTCCGGCGTATCATACTGCTGCAAGCTTCCCTGATCCATCACCAGAACTTTCGTTCCCAGCTTTAGCGCTTCCGCAATATCATGGGTAACGAACAGGATCGTAATTCCCGTCTGGCGATGGATCCTTTTTATTTCCTGCTGCAGCTGGCCGCGGGTGATCTCATCCACCGCACCAAAGGGCTCATCCATCAACAGGATTTCCGGAGATGCCGCCAGTGCTCTGGCAATTCCGACTCTCTGCTGCTGCCCCCCGGAAAGCTCTGCCGGATATCTTTGACGCAGCTCCTTTGAAAGTCCTACAATCTCCATCCATTTCGATACTACTTTCTTTGTTTTTTCTTTATTCTTTTTATTGAGCAGTTCCGGAACATAGGCAATATTTTGTTCCACTGTCATATGAGGAAACAGAACACTTCCCTGAATGGCATAGCCAATATTGCGCCGGATCTGCGTGATATCCTTTTGGCGGATATCCTCTATAAACTACATTTCAATAACTCGTAGTCATTTTTCTAAACTTGTTTACTTGTTCAGCAAACCCTTCTGCTTCAAAAAAAGTTTTGCCACCTCCCGTGGCTCTTTCCCTTCTGTTTCTACCTCATAATTCATCTGTGCCATCTGCTCGTCGGAAATCGTTCCGGCCAGCTTCTCAAAGATTTTTTCCAGCTCCGGATATTTTGTAAGTGTCTCCTTCCGGATTACATTGCCACACAGATAGGACGGATAAAAGCTTTTGTCATCCTGCAGCACCGTCACATCAGAGACGGAAAGCTGGCCATCTGTTGTAAAGATCACCATAACATCAATCTTATCCTGATCGATCGCCTGATATTTCAGTCCAATGTCCATATCCATGGTCTTTTTGAACCGGAAATCATAGGCATCACAAAGAGCATCATATCCATCCTCCCGTTCAAAGAAATCGTACTCTGCCCCAAAGGTAAGCTGATCCGATATCTTTGCCAGATCCGAATATGTTTTCAAATGGTACTTTTCCGCAAGCTCACTGCGCACTACAAGACCGTATGTATTATTAAAGCCGTACATTCCGATCCACTGCATGTCCAAAGAATTCTCATACTGCTTCTGCAGCTTGTCAAAAAGCTTCTCGGTATACAGCCCATCCTGTTTTAAAACCATGTTCCAGCCGGTGCCGGTGTATTCCGGATACAGATCAAATTCTCCACTTTCCATCGCAGGCTGGATATTGGAGGTACCGCCGCCGACTCCCTGCGTCAGCTCCACATTAAGATCCGTGTCCTGTTCGATCAGCAGATCAAGCATTTCTCCCAGAATATACTGCTCCGTCATAGGCTTTGTTGCAATCCGGATCGTCTGTTTTCGTCCCGCCGGTGCCACCGCTGCCATGACCAGTGCCACACATACCACCAATGCGGCGACTGCCATCGCCCGGTTCTGTTTTCTTACCCGGACACTCCGCAGACTGAGCCTCTTTTCCACAACCCCCAGCACGAAATCAACCACCAGAGCAAGAACAGCTATCAACAGACTGCCTGCCATGGTCATTGCCGTATTGTTGGTTGTGATCCCCCGATAGATTGCCACGCCAAGACCGCCCGCTCCGATAAAGGAAGCAATGCCCGCCAGAGCAATGGTCATGGTCACCATATTCCGGATGCCCGCCAGGATCACCGGCATCGCCAGAGGAAGCTTCACCTTATAAAGAATCTGCCATCTGGTGCTTCCCATGCCCTTTGCTGCCTCCAGGATCATGGGATCCACATTAGTGATCCCTGTATAAGTACTCCGAACCATTGGCAAAAGCGCATATACCGTTAGTGCGATCACGGCTGTCCCATTGCCCATTCCGGAAAATGGAATTAAAAATCCCAGCATGGAAATAGACGGTATGGTGTAAAGAAAATTGATCACCGCCAATGTTGGTTTTGCCGAACGCTGATATTCGCTGATCAAAATGCCGGCAATGCCTCCAATGATCACCGCAATAAGGATCGCCGCCAGCGATATCTCCATATGCTCCCACAATAAGCCCCAAAAGAACTCTTTCTTTTCCATCAATACATCCCATATACTCTGCAGCATTATTCATTCCTCCTTTTCTGTACTGCCCCGACAGGACATGTTTCATAACAAAGACCACAATGTAGACAGTGCTCCTGCCGGATCTGAAAGTTTTCGATGCAGCTCTGTGGACACACGTTTTCACAGGCACCACACTGAATGCAGTTCCGGGTGATCTCATAACCTTCTATCTTTGCCTTCCTGTTTCCAATCCCAAAGCATTCCCGGTAGATCGGTTCCTTCCCCAGATCAAAAAATTCCACCTCACCATCTGCGATGCAGAAGGCCTCCAGAACATACCGGCTATCCCCCGGATACACCTGATTCATGGAAGGATTCTCCTCAAAGATCCGGTCGATCCATTTCTTTTGCTCCGACAGCTTTTCCGCCCTGCCGCTTAACCGGATCATCTGGAACTTCTGATTCATTGCGGTAACCGCAACCTGTCCATTGTCAAGCAACTGCTGATAAAACTCTTTTCCTCTTGCCGTACAAAAATACAACTTCTCATTTTCCACGATCATCACATCAATAATGCGGATCTGTGGTTTTCCGTCTCTATCAACTGTGGCAAATGCCACATCCTTGATCTCCCGCAATATTTCCAGACATTTCATTGCATTCATATAAAACCTCCATTCCATGCATTTATTATGCTTGTTTTGTTGTATCTTTCTTTGTTACAACAGATATTATCACCATTCGGTTGTAATGTCAATAGTTACAACGCAAAAAAATAAAAAAGACAAAACCAGCGTTTTGCCCTCCAAGAATTGTTTCCAACTCTTTCACATAAAAATGCGTTTGAAACAATATTTAATATCCATTGAAATCTAATCCCTTTTGACTCCAACATCATACTGCTTCAAACGCATCTGTTATTTATTATTCTGTTCTCTGGCAATGCATGACTGACTGTCCCGCAGAACATCCGCAAGAGTGATCTGCTCCATCTCATCCTCCATCGCCTTTTGTACCAGCATCAGCTTATCATCCAATGCATTGTGGATATTCCTTCCCACCGGACATGCCTGATTGGGATTTTCATGAAAATGAAATAATTCTCCATGCTCCACACATTCCACCGCCCGGTAAATGTCCAGCAATGTGATCTCCTCCGGCGGCTTTGCCATAGAAGCTCCGCCACTCCCTCTGGTCACCCGGATCAGTCCTGCCGCTTTCAACTGCTGCAGCAGCCGGCGGATCACAACAGGATTGACATTAACGCTCCCCGCCAGAAAATCACTGGTTAATTTATAATCCTTTTGAAAATGATCAATACATGCAAATATATGAATTGCAATGGTAAATCTGCTGGAAATCTGCATACCAAATCGTCTCCCTTATTCATTTCTCCCTAATAAAATAACACATTTTCTGAAAAAGGGCAAAACCTATAACCATTACTGATAGTCATTTATGCTTTTCAAGCATAAACGCATCCTTTATTTGTTTCAAACCCTTTTGGTTTTTGGGAAGCATTTGTCCATCAATTATTTACCCCAAACCTCTTCTGCAACTTCCTTTACCAGAGCAAGCTTCGCCCACTGCTGCTCCTGTGTCAGCTTATTTCCGATCTCGCAGGAAGCAAAACCACACTGAGGGCTAAGATAAAGTCTGTCCAGCGGAACGTATTTTTCTGCCTCGTGAATCCGGGCAATGACCTCTGCCTTATCCTCCAGTACCGGAGATTTTGTTGTGATCAGACCCAGTACCACCTTCTTATCACCGGAAACCTTTGCCAATGGCTCAAAACCACCGGATCTCTCGTCATCAAACTCCAGAAAATATGCATTGACATTTTCTTCTCCAAAAAGCACCTCTGCGACCGGATCATATGCACCGCTGTTGGCATAAGTAGAATGGAAATTACCACGGCAGACATGGGTATTGATGATCATATCCTCCGGTGCATTGGCGATCACCTGATTATTGATATCCTTATGTCTCTTCTGTACCTCTACGGCTCCCTCTGCTGTTGTGCCGTAAAGCATTGGTCCTGTCTTATCTGCCAGCATGCCCCAGGTACAGTCGTCAAGCTGTACATTACGGCAGCCTGCCTCATAAAGATCTGCAAGCACCTTTCCGTATGCCTCGACAATATCCCGGATCAACTCCTCGTCGTTATCATAATATTTATCCGTGTGCTCTCTGTTAAACGGCATGGTGAACTGTGCCAGAAACTGTGCCGGAGATGGCATAGTCTGCTTTGCCACAGTATTTTCATCCTCCAATGCCTTCACAAAACGAAAATGCTCTACAAAAGGATGCTCTCCTGACATGCCCACTTTACCATTCAGATAAGTATCATCCACCATAGCGGCTTCTCCATGAAATGGCAGGCCTGTCTTGGTCGGTGTATGACCTACCCCGTCAAATGCCCACATAAAATCAAGATGCCATGTGGCTCTGCGGAACTCTCCGTCAGTAATGACATGATATCCTAACTCCCTTGTTTTCTGAACCAGCTCTGTGATTGCCTGATCTTCTACCTTCTTTAATTCATCATAAGAGATCTCTCCCTTGTCAAACTGTCTCCGTGCCTTTTTTAATGCATTCGGACGCAAGAAGCTTCCGACAAAATCATATCTGCATGGTGTAACAATCTTACTCATATATCTATCCTCCGTATTTTTCATGTTTTATGATGATATACTAGCACCTGTTACTCTCTTTGAATAATACAAAAAAACATCACTTTGACATAGTTTCAAACTATATCAAAGTGATATCTTCTAATCTCTGTGTTTTCGTCCATAAGAACACGGATCGTCACAGCCAGAGACTGGGTTCCCACATTTCCTGCCATATCAAGGATCAGATCCTTCAGATCAATTGCACCACAAAATTTGTGGTCCTCATCCACCACATAGATCGTCGAAATATTATCATGCTCTCCTGCCTGACGGATCAGCGCCCGCATCGCCTGGCGAATATTTTCTTTCCGGTCGATACATATATAATTGTTCGTCAAAAGGGCATAAAAAATCCATCATCAATAATCGTCCGCAAAACATACCTCTCACGGCTTCCCTAAAACGATGGAAAAGGCTTATCTTATATTGATCCGGCTCCACTAACAGACACTTGAAATATAATCCAAGCCTTGTCCATCCATATATGTGCTTTGACTTCGACTATCGCAACTGTCCATCTGCTTCGCCTCCTTTATTTTCAAATCCAGGTCATTATAATACCGGCTTTTTCACATGTCAAGCCGGTATTAAAAATTTAATATTTATTTATGTATTCTGATCTACACTCTCTTCTGACCGGACACAATAAATGCCACCACCAGCGCGATCACCAGTAACGGAAATGCCGCCGATAACAATCCTGCCAACAGCATACCGATCAGGATCACTGGAAGAAACACCACAAATGCCACCATCTTCGTGAGTCCCCATGCCATTTTCACTGCAAAGAAGAACAGCTTCACTGCTAAAATAAGAATCCCTATGATAAATAAAGTAATCATATGTCTCCCCTTCTTTCCTTTGTTTATTTACCGATTATACTGCTTTGCATGACATAACGCAAGAAAAAACAAAGAATCCGCCTGTGAACAAGCTCCCTTTTGCTGTGGATTTGTGCTATAATTACTCCAAAATCCATATGCTTCGCATCTGTCGCGCATTGCGCTTTAAGATTTTGTCGTTCACAAATTCTGCGCAAGTGAACAAGCTCCCTTGCGTTGCGAATTTGTGCTATACTCAATATATATTTTTGAACATCACGAAAGGAATATAAACTACTATGTATACAATCGGTCAGGTTTCTGAAATGCACCATATTCCCGCATCCACACTGCGGTATTACGATAAAGAGGGGCTTTTTCCACATCTGCAGCGTCAGTCCGGCATCCGCCAGTTTGGAGAAAATGATCTGGAATCTCTCCGCATCATCGAATGTCTCAAGGCGTCCGGTCTGGAGATTTCCGACATCAAGCATTATTTCGAGCTTTGTACTCAGGGAAGTGCTTCCTATCCGGAGCGAAAACAGCTGTTTGAAAACCGCAAGAAAGCCGTCGAGGAGGAAATGAAACAGCTTCAGAAGACATTGGATCTGTTAACCTACAAATGCTGGTACTACGATAAAGCCATGGAGGACGGCAATGAAGAGGGCATTCATTCCATGCTTCCGTGCAATTTACCGGAGGATATCCAGCGTCTATATGATAATGCGCATCAATAAGATAACTTTGCATGCCTGAAATTGAAAATCAGATCAATATTTTGTGAAAAATCACGATTTTCCTTTTCTTTCTGATGTAGTTATTGTATAATATTAATTAGAAATCTATCAGAAGAGGTGAAATTCAATGTTTAGTCAATTATTTGGAAAATATCTTGTAAAAAAGCAGATCATCACCCTCGATGAATACCGTGCTTCCATTGAGAAACAGTTATCCGTTCGTGTAAAGCTTGGTACCATTGCGATCGCAGAGGGGTTACTCTCAGAGGAAGACGTAGATATGATCAATAAGCTGCAGATGCAGTTTGATAAACGCTTTGGCGATATCGCCCAGGAGAAAGGACTCCTGACAGATGCCCAGATTGGAGAGCTTCTTCAGAAGCAGGGCAATCCTTATATGCAGTTTACACAGGCTTTGACAGAGTGTACAAAGCTGACTGCTTCCGTCATCGACAAGACCTTATCCGCATTCCAGAAGGAGCATGGTTTCTCTGACACCGATATGGCCGCTTTAAAGGCAGACGATCTGGATGCACTGATCCCGATCTTTGCATGTGCGGCTAATTCTTCCATTACAGATCTGGCAGGTCTGGTGGTTCGCAATATCAACCGTTTTGTCACCAGAGACTTTTATATCGGTCAGATCAAGCATGTAAAATCCTTGTCCTACCATTCTCTTGCAGGACAGAAACTATCCGGAGACGGTCATTTTTATCTGGCTCTCGCCGATGATGCCGATGAGAAAGCATTCTCCCTGATCGCAGACAATTTCTCCGGGGACAAGCAGTCCGATACCGCAGATATCTTTGATGCAGTCTGTGAGTTTATTAATGTCAGCAATGGTCTCTTTGCTTCCGAGCAGAGCGAGAAGGAGAAGGAATTAGAATTAGAGCCTGTATTTGCTTATCAGGATCAGACCATAGAAGGAGATTTCCATGTATTACCGGTTTACATAGAGGATCACAGTATCAACCTTGTGATCGCTGACAACGATCAGCTTAAACTGGGAGATACTCCTTATCATTTTGCTTCCAATGAAAAGCAGGTTTATGATGTACGTACAGATTCCAAGGGATCTGTATTGGTTGTAGATGATTCCAGAATGTCACGCATGATCATGAAGAATCTTCTGGAGGAAGAAGGATATTCTGTGATCGGTGAGGCAACAAACGGCGAGGAGGCCGTAGAAATGTTTAAGCAGCAGCCGGCAGATCTTATCACTCTTGATATCACCATGCCAAAGATGGACGGTATTGAGGCATTACAGAAGATCCTGGAGATTGATCCGGAAGCAAAGGTGATCATGATCACCGCAGCAGGTCAGCAGTCTAAGGTATTAGATGCCTTGAAATACGGTGCAAAGCAGTTTATTACCAAACCATTTGAAAAGGATGTTGTATTAAACAGCATCAAGGAAGTTCTCGGCAAATAACATCGGGAACAAGTATCATTTATAGAATATTTTATCTTAACTCGATACTCCTAACATAGATAACAGCCATCGGTCTGAAAAAGATATCTGACCGATGGTTGTTATTGTATTATCACTTTTTCCTTTGTTCCATCCAGACAAGCAGATCATCCAGCTTGAGAGGCTTACTGTAAAGATATCCCTGAAATGCATTGCAGCCAAGTCTCTCCAACTCATCCCTCTGTTCTTCTGTTTCCACATACTCTGCGATGATCTTGAAATCAAGGGATCGTCCCAGATACACGATCGATCCAATGATGTCACTGTTTCTTTCATTGTCCAGAATATCCCTCGTCAATGATCCGTCCAGTTTCACCACATTAAAGTAGTTGGTCTGCAGATACATTAATGACGTATGTCCCATACCAAAATCATCGATCAGGAACTTATGTCCCTTTGCCTTCAGGTTCTTTATCTTGTCTGCAATGTCAATGGATGTGGAAAGTGCATCCTGCTCCGTGATCTCCAGACAGAACCATTCAAAGCTCTTTATTCTGTACTGCTTCTACCAGCTCCGATGCGAGAACTCTCGCCACATGACCAAGATCGTCCTCTCTCTTGGTGAGAACGCCAATGGAATTATTTTTCTCTTCCTGCTGCATCTCCTCCACAAGACGCTTCACATCCCTGGCAATACGATGCTGGCTCTGCTCCTCATAAATCCGTACAAACGGCCGGTAGATCAAAACACCTGCCACCAGACAGACCAACTGCAGCGCCGCTCCTCTCCATGATCCTGTTGCCTGATATCCGCTCAGCAGGATCGGCGTCGTCCAGTCTACTTCCGTAATAACATGTGGAACAATTCCTATGTACATTGTTGCATATGTGATCAGAAAATTGGCTACAGGCACCAATATGAACGGTACCAGAAAGATCGGATTAAAAATAACCGGAATACCAAAAAGTGCAATCTCGCTGATGTTAAACAATACAGTCGGCGCGGCCATAGATGCCAGATTGCGGACCCCCTTCTTTTTGGCAAACAGCAGAATGGCGATCACCAGACATAGCATCGCTCCGGTACCCCCAAGCAATACAAACACATCCTGCATGGTTTTACTGAAGATCCCCGCCGTCACATCCGCAAAGTGCTGTTTGATCACCGTATCCAGCATGTTGTGGCCATGAAGACCAAAGAACCACAATCCATGAGTCAAAAAGATTACGATCAAGCCTGCTCCCAGACCATTTTTCATTGGAGCAAGGAGATGATTAAACATCTGCTCCATGAGCTCCTGAACTCCATCCACACCAAAAATCACACTGAAAAACTGATGCAGCAGAGCAAAAAATCCGATAATGATCACTGCCGGACCGATTCCTTCAATGGCCTCAATATAAACACTGTCGGTATTCATCCCATGACCGGTCATCCGAAAAAGCCCTCTGGCCTTAAATGCATAGTATACCTCACTGGAGATCAATGCCACCAGAAGTGCATTGAATGTTTGCATATTGCTGAACTTATCAACAGAAAAATCCTTATACTGTATCCCGGAATATCCCACAAATGCTGCCAATGTGATGATCACAAGAATAATGATATTGCCCGTGCTCTCATACACGCCCTTTTTGCGTCTCAGCATAATAGAATAACTGACACTGGTTGCCACCACCATAAAAACAGAAAAGAAATTATTCACACAGGAATAAACACAAAGAAGGATCTCTTCAACCCGGCCACCACACAAATGATGCATGAAACTCTGATATGCCGGAACCGGCAGATTCACCAGCATCGCCGCCAGATAACCCACAACCAGCAATGGTATCATCATGATCATACCCTGCCGTATAGCTCCAAGCGCACAACTGTTTTCTATTTTATCTGTGATATTCATGATCACTTTTTTTATCTGTTCCATCCTTTGTATCCCTTACATTCCCTGTATTTCACCTATCTCACACGCTTCTTTTCCAATTCACTTCTCCACATCCTTGTATAGGTATATTTTACCACTTTGTAAAAGGTAAAACAAGATTTATATGATTTCCGGACACAAGAAAAGACTCTTTCCAAAGCCACGAAATTCCGTGATTTTTCAAGAGTCTTCTCCTTGTCTGTATTGATAATTTTTATTAATTTTCTGTATTGTATCCATCCGGATTCATCGTCTGCCATCTCCAGGAATCTGCACACATTTCCTCAATACCGTACTGCGCCTCCCAGCCAAGCTCCTTCTTGGCTAAAGATGCATCAGAGTAGCATGTTGCAATATCACCGGGACGTCTTGCTCTGATCTGATATGGGATCTCCTTGCCACAGGCCTTTCCAAATGCCTTGATCACATCAAGCACGCTGTAGCCCTTTCCAGTACCAAGATTGTAGATCTTTACTCCCGGATGCTCCATCAGCTTGTTGATCGCTTTTACATGGCCCTTCGCCAGATCCACTACGTGGATATAATCACGTACTCCCGTTCCATCAGGTGTATCATAGTCATTACCGAAGACACCCACACACTCCAGCTTGCCAATGGCTACCTGTGCCACATAAGGAAGCAGGTTGTTCGGGATACCCTTTGGATCCTCACCGATCAGTCCGCTCTTGTGTGCTCCGATCGGATTGAAATAACGAAGGAGGATTACATTCCACTCCTCATCTGCCGTATGAAAGTCCGTCAGGATCTGCTCCAGCATATGCTTTGTCCAGCCGTAAGGATTGGTGCATACGCCCTTTGGACATTCCTCTGTGATCGGAATAAATGCAGGGTCTCCATAAACCGTTGCAGAGGATGAAAAGATAATGTTTTTGCAGCCGTTCTCCCGCATCGCCTTACACAGATTCAGGGTGCCGCCAATATTATTCTCGTAATATTCCAAAGGCTTGGAGACAGACTCTCCTACCGCCTTAAGACCTGCAAAATGGATCACTGCATCCGGCTTTTCCTTTGCAAAAATACGGCTCATGGCATCATAATCACGGATATCATCCTGATAAAATGCAGCCTCTTTCCCGGTAATCTCCTGTACTCTCTGCACTGCCTTCTCACTGGCATTATACAGATTGTCCACGATAACTACCTCATAACCTTCATTCAAAAGCTCCACGCAGGTATGACTTCCTATGTATCCTGCTCCACCTGTAACTAAAATCTTCATAGCGAACCTCCCTTTCGTCCTTGCTTTTATGTCTATCTGAAGGGTTCATCATAAAACTCGTATGCCACCCTGCAAACGCACCTTTAATACATGACAGCTGTCGTCACCGTAAATTGCTTCGATCTGCTCCTTGTAAGCAGCCACTGCCTCATTCTTTACAAAGGCCTGGATCGTGCCGGCAAAACCGCCGCCATGAACACGGCACACACCGTTATCTCCCAGAATACTCTCACTGGCCGCCAGAGCAACCGTAACATTCTGTGATGCCACGTCCTTTGGACTGTAAATATTCTGCAGATATTTTGCGGAAGAATCCCCGCTTGCCTTGATCACACTTAAAAATCCCGGATAATCAGACTCCTCCAGTGCTTTTACTCCCTGCAGCACCCGCTCCTCTTCCTCATAGAAATGAATGGCACGAAGTACTGCTCTGCCGGAGGTTTCTTTCCAAAGCTTTGGAAGCTCCTTAAAAAATGTCTCTCTCGGCACTTCCCTTAAATGCTCCTTACCCAGAGCCTGTGCCACCTGATTCATCTCTGCCGGTACTGCTGCATAATCCGGTGTCAGATCTGCATGAGATCCCTTGGTATCCACAATACAAAGACTCAGGCCTGCCTTTTCAAAATCACTGTGTACCTGCTTGACCTCCGGATGCTCCTTATCCTCGAAATCAATAAAGATCATACCGCCAACACTACAGGCCATCTGATCCATCAGACCACATGGCTTGCCAAAATATATATTCTCTGCATACTGGCCGATCTGGGCGATCTCAATGCTGGAAACTGTCATATCATTGTAAAGCCCGGAAAGGATCGTGCCGATCAGACTCTCAAATGCTGCGGAAGAAGACATTCCGGCTCCCATGAGCACATCACTGGTAATATACGCCGTAAAGCCCCCGACCTGATGACCGCGCTCCTTCATCCCTGCTGCCACACCACGGATCAATGCTGTGGTGGTACTTTTCTCTGCTTCCTTCAGGTCAAGATCCTCTACATTGATCTCCTCCATGGGAAAATCACCGGAAACCAGACGTATTACCGGCTCCTCTGCCTTTGCCACGATCGCAATGGCATCCAGATTGATCGAGGTGGCAAGCACCATACCGTTCTGATGATCCGTATGATTGCCACATACCTCGCTACGCCCCGGCGCACTGTAAATCTCAATTTCCTTTTCCGAAGGGAATAATTCGGTAAAACGGTCAATCGCCTTGATATACCGCTCTCTATTATAAGGAACTCTCTGCTCATCCACATAGATCTCCTTGATCTTCTGATCCAGCGATCCCTGCTCCAGAGATTCCCGTACACTCATGATATCCTGCATGTCTTTTCCTCCATGTCATATTTGTTACCTCATAAAGTGTATCATATCAAGTTTCGTAATGCAACAAAACTGACGGAGTTTCATATCCCAAACATACATCAATACCGTCAAGGTCGTCAATGACTGTTGAAAATTCAGTCTCCATTTCAGTTTATTTTTCACAATCTCATCCGCCTCACCGTATCTGCTTCACGCAATATTTTCTCTCTGCGTTTCCTCTGAAACACTGCCCGGAGCAGACGGTACAGCCAGCATACCGGCAAAAGCCACTTATGCCGGTAAAAGAAAGGATAATATTGATATGTGTCCATTCCCGGAAAAATACGTCTCATCACATAACGAAGCTTTGCCGCCCCGCCAGCCTCGTTACCATATTTTTTTACTCTGTTTTCAATCCTTCGCTCCAATGTGCCGTACGCTCCGAAGGTCATATAATAACAGAGCAGCTTTCTCTCTTCCGTTGTAAACGCATCATGAAATCTGTCCGCACCTTCTTCTGCCAAAGCATCATCCATCCGAAACACTTTTCTGCAAAGTGCTCTGTTTTCCTTTTCAAAACCGGCAATCCCCAGAAGCTCACACTGCCTGTCAATATAATCAAAATCAAGGGTATCTTCCAGCCGTTTCAGGTATACATACTGGTCCAGCAGAGAACGGATCCCTGTGCCGCTTCCCTCAAAGTGCTTGTAGGTATGAGTCATGAAATATACATAAAAATCTTCGTCCGAAAAGCGGTACTCGAAGCCATTCCCTGCGGGAATCAGACGCTCTTTGATCCCATCATAATAGTTTCCCCAGTCCGGATTATGACCGGCTCCGTAAAGGGATGTGTGCATCTCAAAATTATAGACCGGCTTCTTTTCGTAAACATCATGATTGCCCTGTCCGAAAGCTTCCACCTGATATCCTCGGCTAACCATATGATCACGTACCTGCCCGGCATAGGATTTGTCAAATAAAATGTCATTGTCCGACATCTGACGCATTCCAACAGACGGATAAAAATCCTTTAATATAACACCTTTTAAGGGCATATACCAGATTCCCTGCTGCTCCATAAAAGAAAAAATCTCTGCCCTCTCCTGATCAAATAATATGACCTTGCGGATTGCTTTGGCAATGCTCTGTTCCCACACCGAAGGAAGCTTCACTCCTGCCTTTTTCAGCACGGTTCCCGTCAGTGCATCTACAAAATGAGCCTTGCTGAATTGATACAGCAGCTGCATTTTGTCTTCATCATATACTTTCTGAAATGTCTTAATATAAGTCTTAGCGGGCATTTTCCCATTCACCCCACACCCCAGCAGATAGAGCAGATCACACATGATATCGAAAAGGTCAGCGTTTCTAATTTCTTTTTCCATCCTCATATAATCAAGTGTTTTTTATTGAAAATTCAAGGTTTCTCAACCTTTTTATCTCAGCGAATAAACCATAGCTATGAGCATTTCGATGTATCGGG
>CADAKW010000003.1 GCA_902788645.1 uncultured Lachnospiraceae bacterium | reverse complement strand
TTTGGTTCTCTGCTCTATCTGCATTATACAGGTATAAATGCACATGTCAAATAGATTTCCCTAGAATTCTGCTTTTTCCAGCCGTTCTTCAAAGTAGATTTCCAGCTGGGCTCGTATCTGGGACCAGTCCCTGCGGCGTCCGGTCCATTTTTTAGTGATGTCCATGGTAGCCAGATAGAGCATTTTTAAGAGGCTGTCATCGCTTGGAAAGACAGTCCTGCTTTTGGTGACTTTACGCAGTTGCCGGTTGAATCCTTCAATCGCATTAGTTGTATAAATGAGCTTCCGCACTTCATTGGGATATTTAAAATAAGTGGAAAGTGTAGCCCTGCGTTCGCTCCAGGATTTATAGATCTTCGGATATTTGCTGTTCCATTTTTCACCAAAAGATTCTAATTCCTCCAGGGCTGCAGCTTCATCAGGTGCTGCATAAACCATTTTTAAATCTGCCATAAGTTTTTTCAGATCTTTATAGGATACATAATTCGTGGTATTCCGGATCTGGTGGATGATACACTGCTGGATCTCGGTCTTTGGATAAACTGCCTCGATTGCCTGTGGAAATCCGTTCAGTCCATCCACACAGGCGATCAGAATGTCCTGCACACCACGGTTTTTCAATCCGTTAATAATAGACAGCCAGAATTTTGCACCTTCATTTTCCCCAACATACATGCCGATCACATCCTTTTTCCCATCCATATCGATCCCGAGGGCAATGTATACCGCACGTTTCACAATACGCCCTTCACTGCGGACGTGGCAGTGGATCGCATCCATGTAAACAACAGCATATATCTCCTGTAGTGGACGCTCCTGCCATTCCTTTACAAGTGGCATTATTTTATCGGTAATACGGCTGATCGTGCTGTCTGAAATATCCAGATCATAAAGCTCTTTTAAGTGTGCTTCAATGTCTCCCGTGGTCATTCCTTTTGCATACATAGATATGATCTTTTCTTCCATGTCCTGAGTGACTGTATTCTGATATTTTGGCATCAGCTGCGGTTCATACTCCCCTTTGCGGTCCCTGGGTATTGCAATGTCCATATCCCCATAACTGGTACGCATTGTTTTCCTGGAATGTCCATTCCGGCTGTTATCGGTCTCTTTATTGCGGTAATCGTATTTGGAATACCCAAGTTCCTCATTAAGCTCTTCGTCAAGAGCCCCTTCCAATAAAACAGACATCATGTCCCGCATGATGGAATTAACATCGTTTCCGCTTTTGATACTGATATCATTCTCCTTGAGGTATCCCTGCATCATTTCGCGCATTGCTGCTTTTTGTGGTGAATCACTTTTTCTTCTTGCCATAATAAAAAACCTCCATACTGAGTAATGTTATCTTACATCAGTTTGAAGGTTTACACAAACTTTGGGACACTCCCCGCCCGTATCGCGGATTTTATTTTAATCTAATTTCAGTAAAACAGTATTTCCCTCGTTCACCTCTTTATCCTCATATGGGCGGACGGTAAGCTCCGTATCTGTCAGCTCATAGACGGAGAAATAATATGGAAGTGTGATCCCGGCTCCGGCGGGGATACAAGTGTCAGGGGAAATTACATCGTAGCCTTTGATGTCATCATAATAATCGTAATCACGAAACGAGATAAAATTATCCTCGTCCTCCTGAAATGCAGAGAGATAAGGAAGGTTCAGCTCCTTGAAGTAATAGTTGTCGATCTGCAGAGATACCGTATAATAATCGTCGGCAAAACGGTCGATCGCTGGTGGGACATCTTTTTCGGCCACTTTTTCCGGCTCTGTGACAGCCTTCAGTGTGTAATTTGTCGTAAAATGATAATCCGGTCCGTTATAATCCGTATAGAAAAGGCTGGCTGGAATCGCAATGAAAATAAGCAGGAGCAATATTCCGTTGACCCCAAGTTTTTGGTAGGTTGTGGTTACAAGCTTTTCAATGAGGAAAGATACCCCTTTCATAAAGTGCCTCCTTTGATGTAAAAGTTTAAAATTTTTCTGTAAATAGTTCAGGTTTATACGTTCATATGAATGTAAGAAAAATTATTTCTTTCGTTTAATTCCTGTGATGAGATAAGAGGCCACTAACGCATCCGTATCAGGATTCATCTGATTGACCAATATTCCCTTAAAATCATTTTTCTTTACCATAAAATAGAGGAATCCATCCTGGGAATCAATGGTATCTCCAATGCCTTTTTTCTGACGCTCACTTTCTTCCATGTCTTTGACACGGCTCAGATCATATTCTGAAATGGGCTTAACGTAACGGCCGCTCTTGGTGACGCCGTAGGAGAGGACCGTGCCGTACATCCAGTTGGTGAAAAGATGATTCTCCTTTGCCTGGCCCGGATAGGTATCCAAAGCCTCGGAGGGGATATCAACGTGATACCGGACCGTCAGAACCTCATAGCCATCGGGTGTTTCAAAGGTTTTATCATTGTCCTGAGTTACTTCTGTCATAGAAACAGTAAAATCTCCGTTTTCCGTGGGAATCGAAAAAGTCTCTGAGCCCTTGAGATTTGTGCGGATCGACGGATCTGTCAGGATCAGCTCCTGCTTTTTGTCATGGAAAACATAGGTAGAATAGCCGTACGGGACGATAATTGCCAGAGCAAGGATCAGGACCAGAACAACGGTTACTACCCGGCTGCTACGAAAACGCTGGATCGGAGTAGAAGTATTTTTATTTTGCCGTGTTTGTCGTTTCGTCTGCTGATGTTTCTTTGGAGTAGATTTCGGGGGGATAGACGTAGAAGTATTTCTACGGGGCTGCCTGGCTGGCTGTGCTTCGGGATTGAAAGACGGATCCGGTGTATGATCTGCGGAATCCGGGCGCATATAAACGCCACAGTGCGGGCAGAGACCGGCATATAGATCGTAATCAAAACGCTTGCCGCAATTTGTGCATTTTATTTTCATACATTCCTCCTGAGTATCTGTAAATATACTTATATCTTATCATTTTATGATGTTGTGGTCAAAAAGTATTTTGCTTCCGACCGGTGCCACAGATTGCTTGCCCCTTGTATTATTTTATAGCAGGTTTGTAAAATATCTCTTGACAAAATTAAAAAGGGATAGTATACTAGACAGGCAGTGTGAATTTGCCACTACGATTCAGGGGTGTAGTTCATCGGTAGAATAAGAGTCTCCAAAACTCCAGAGGAGGGTTCGATTCCTTCCACCCCTGCTAACCGATCCCATAAATGACAGAGATGTCTTTTATGGGATTTTTGTTTTACGGAAAATTCGGGAAGTGGAAGCGGGTTTGACTGCTTTGCTCTTGAATACAGGAAAGGCATGGTGAAAAATGAACAGTAGAAAATCGATTTATGATATTAAGTCCTTTTACAATAAAAAAGCCGTGTTAAAGGCAAGTTTTCAGGGGATGCGTTATCAACTGGAGCAGTATAAGGATCCGGAGCAGGAAGAAGCGGAACCGGTGCTTCGCGTGACGATCTGGCCGGAGCCGTTCTGTTTTGAAAAAACATCCGATGAGAAAAAGACAGTAAAGGATTTTGTCTATACAGAGGAGGGGCTGGACGAAGCTTATGACTGGATATGTCAGAGCTATGAGGACCGGATCGAAGAATGGAATGAAGCGAGGGACAATCCATATAAAGGATTATTTTAGTCCGCAAGAAGCTCATGGAGTGCGCGGAGCAGAGAAGTTTTTAGATCAAAGTCGGAATCCTCTACATGACGGATCAGCTCCCGCACTTTTTCCGGGTGACGTTCTGCAAGATAGATCTCTGCCAGTGAAACATAGGTATCCTTAATATCACTGCCCAGTGAAACAGCACGTTCCAGAATTATTTTGGCACGGGCATCCTGTCCATCGCAGCTATGATGAAGATAACTGCCCCACAGTCCCAGATTGCGGATCAACAGGATATAATTCTGATCATACATGGAAAGCTCCGGAAAGTTGGCTGTGCCGTATGCCAGCTTGATATCAGCGTTACTCATACCGGAAAGGTTCAGGCTTTTACAGGAGAGTGCGCGGCGGACCTCATCCTGGCGGTACTTTTCTTCTCCATCGGCGGTATCGGAGAAAGGAAGCTCTTCTTCGGGAATTGTAATATAATCCAGCTCGCTGATATCCTTTTTGCGGACAAAGTTGGATTCCCGTTCTTTTTCCCAGTAAGCGGTGTCCCATTTGGAGTTGTCTTTGGTGCCACGTTTGGTCTTGACGTTCACCCAGATTATGAATAGAATAAAGAATATGAGTATAATTGGCATAAGATATCATCCTCCTGTGATGGGATATGCTATGTAAAAGTGCCAAAGAAAGGAGTACATTATGAACTTTTTTAACAAGAAAAATCAGCAAAGAATCGCAATGGTTATCTGTATATTACTTATTATTGCCATGGTCCTTCCTATGGTCCTCGGATACTTAGGTTAATTGTTTTCGTCGATAAATGAGCAGATGTATTCCATCTGCTTTTTTCAGTGTATAGAAAATGCTCGTAACGCAGTGTGAGCAAGGGCAAAACGCTGGTTTTGCCCTTTTTCAATATACATAATGTACGAAAAATTGTCAAATATGGGGAAAATCTTTGACTTGCGATTTGCCTGTAATATGATTAAAATAATGTAATAAGCAAAAATAAGGAAGAGACGACATTATGAAAAGAAACAAAGCATTGACAGCGGTTTTTGTGGCAGGCTGTATTGCAGTAGTTGCGATTGCAGGTATTGTGACATTGTTTGCAAAGGATAATTTTGGTAATAAAACACAGATCTGTGATGGGGTATCCATCGGTTCAATTGATGTGGGAGGACTTACGAAGGAGCAGGCGCAAAAGAAGGTGGAGACCTATATTGCGGACAGACAGCAGCAGAGTCTGGTGGTTGCGGTACAGGACTATCTGGTAGAAGGAACAGCGCAGGAGGCTGGATTTACGATTCCGGAGAAGGATTACGCGGGAGAGGCGCTTCAGATCGGAAAGAAAGGAAATCTCTGGGAGAAACTTCAGGAGATCCGCAAGGCAGAGAAGGGCGAGAAGGATATCGCACTGGAGCCGGAGATTGATGAAGATACGTTAAAGAGTTTTGTAGAGACAAAGTGTTCTGAATATGATATTAAGGCAAAGGATTCCCGCTTAAAATTTAAAAATGGAGCATTAAAGGCGACGAGATCGCGGGAAGGCATGGAGGTTCAGGTTGATAACACCTCTGATGCCATCAGGAAGGCACTTTTAGATAAGAAAGCAGCAGAGAAGGACACCATAGAAGTAAAAGCAGATGTCCAGGTGACACAGCCGAAGTTTACACAGGAGGAGGCATCCCAGTGTACGGATCTTCTCGGGAAATATTCTACAACTTATGCAACATATCAGGTGGAGCGTTCCAGCAATGTTGCTACTGCAGCAGGCAGGATCAACGGAACAGTGTTGGAGCCGGGAGAGACATTTTCCACCATTAAGGTGATCAAGGACAGGACGGAGGCCAACGGCTACAAATCAGCGCCGGAGTATTCCAGTGGTAAGGTTGTTTCCGGTATTGGCGGAGGAGTCTGTCAGGTGTCAACGACACTTTACAATGCCGTGTTAAATGCAGAGCTTAAGGTGGTTGAGCGTTCGCCTCATTCCATGGTTGTCGCATATGTTCCGGTTTCACGGGATGCGGCGATCTCCGGAGATTATAAGGATTTCAAATTTAAGAATAATACCGATTATCCTATTTACATTATGGGAAGTGCATCCGGTGGTATTTTGTCCTTCCGTGTGTACGGTCATGAAACCAGAGAAGCCGGCAGAGAGATTTCTTTTGAGTCTGAGATCACAGATACGATCGAGCCGGGCGAGGAGGTTGTGACAGAGGATCCTACCCTGCCTGCAAGTTATCGTACCGTGACACAGTCTGCACATGTGGGTTATAAAGCAAAACTCTGGAAGATCATCAAGGTTAATGGTGTGCAGACCGACAAGGTACAGATCAATACAAGCGCATACAATGCTTCACCACAGTATGTGACAGTAGGAAAACAGCCGGCAACACCGGCACCGGATTCCGCGAGTCCGTCTGCAAGTGCATCGCCATCGGATAAATCAAAGAAAAAGAATACATCCGGTGCCAGTCCGAAATCCACAACAGGTTCGCAGAGCAGTGGAAGTAAAGCATCCGGTAGCAATACAAAGAAAAATACCTCCGGTACATCAGGAAACAGTACCGGGAAGACTACGACAAATACAACGACAAACAAAAATACTACAGAAAATACGAAGAAAAATAATACGGCGAAGACATTGGAGAGTACCGGTGGAAAGGCCGTTGCAAGGTAAAACAGGATATAAGATACAGGGCTTGAGGGATGACGGAAAATAGAAAGTCTGCGGTTCAAAGCCTGCGGACCGGGAAAGGAATGTTAGGAGATTATGGAGATTGGAAAAGTACCCGAGAATGTATTGAAAAGAGCAGTTTTTAAGCAGATCAAGCATCTTCGTCCGGAGGTATTATTACATCCGGGAGTAGGTGAAGACTGTTCTGCTATTGAGACAGCAGAGGATGAGGTGCTTGTCTTTTCGACAGATCCTATTACAGGGGCATCCAAGGGAATGGGGACTCTGGCGGTACATATCACGGCCAATGATCTGGCTTCCAGCGGAGCGGAGCCGGTAGGGATCCTTACCTGCGTGATCCTGCCTCCCCGGACCCGCGAGAAAAAGCTTCATGACCTTATGGAGGAGATCATACTGGCGGCCAACCGTCTGCATATCGAGGTGATGGGAGGCCACACGGAGATTTCAGATGTTGTCAACCGTCCGGTGATCACAGTAACCGGCGTTGGAAAGGTCAAGAAGGATAAGCTTGTTTCTACCGGAGGACTTCGTCCGGATGATGACCTTGTCATGACGAAATGGGCAGGTCTGGAAGGAACCTCCATCATTGCGGAGGAGAAGCGTGAGGAGCTGCTGACGCGGATACCGGAGCAGATCGTGGATGCGGCAGCGGCCATGAGAGAATATATTTCTGTGGTACCGGAGGCTGCAGTCGCGGTAAATGCCGGTGTCACGGCAATGCATGATGTCACGGAGGGTGGCATATTCGGTGCATTGTGGGAAGTAGGAGAGGCATCCGGCGTAGGGATTATCGCTGATCTGGACAAGATACCGATCCGGCAGGAAACCATTGAGCTGTGCGAGTTTTACGATATCAATCCATACATGCTGATCTCCAGCGGAAGTATGCTGATCGGGACACCGCACGGTAATAAACTGGTGGATGAGCTGGCAGAGCACGGAATACCGGCTGCTGTTATCGGCAGAGCCACAGAAGGCAACGACCGGATCATCCGAAGCGGAGAAGAGACACGTTTTCTGGAGCCGGCAGGCAGTGATCAGCTTTATAAGATTTATCAGTAATGAATAAGAATCAGATGAAAGGAAAGGTGGATCAATATGATCAAGAAACAGATATTAGATGCGATCAGCATGAACAGCCGCCGGTCTACAGAGGATCTGGCAGCCATGTTAAATACAGGAACAGATACCATTGAGCATGAGATCAAGGAGATGGAGGACAACAAGGTGATCTGCGGTTATCCGACCCTGATCAACTGGGATAAGACAGACTGTGAGAAGGTTACCGCTTTGATCGAGGTAAAGGTAACACCACAGCGCGATATGGGATTTAATAAAGTAGCAGAGCGTATCTATAAGTTTGAAGAGGTAGAGAGTGTTTATCTGATGTCCGGTGGTTTTGATCTGACTGTAGTTATTCAGGGAAAGAGCATGAAGGAGGTTTCACGTTTTGTAACGGAGAAGCTTTCCACATTGGAGTATATCACAAGTACAGCGACATACTTCGTACTTAAGAAATACAAAGAGCACGGTCTGATCATGACCGACGAAAAGCACGATTCAGAAAGGATGTTGATTACCCCATGAGAGACCCATTATCTAAGAAAGTACAGAGTATTGAGCCTTCCGGCATCCGTAAATTTTTTGATATCGTCAGTGAGATGAAGGATGCGATCTCTCTTGGTGTAGGAGAGCCTGACTTTGATACACCATGGCATATTCGCGAGGAGGGAATCTACTCCCTGGAGCAGGGAAGAACCTTCTATACCTCCAATGCCGGTTTAAAGGAGCTGAAGGAGGAGATTGCCAATTATCTGAAACGGCGTTTTCAGTTATCTTATGATCCGGCAGGAGAGATTTATCTGACCGTAGGCGGCAGTGAGGCCATTGACGGAGCACTTCGCGCCATGCTTGATCCGGGAGACGAGGTTCTTCTGCCCCAGCCAAGCTATGTATCCTATGAGCCATGTATTGTTCTGGCAGACGGTGTGCCAAAGATCATCGAGTTAAAGGAAGAGGACGAGTTTAAGCTTAAGAAGCAGCAGCTTCTGGATGCCATCACCGACAAGACTAAGATTCTGATCATGCCATTTCCAAATAATCCAACAGGTGCCATTATGACCAGAGAGGATCTGGAGGAGATTGCTGAGGTGGTCAGAGAACATGATCTTTATGTAATCTCAGATGAGATTTATTCGGAGCTGACCTATAGCGGGGATCATGTATCTATTGCATCTCTGCCGGGCATGCAGGAAAGAACCATTGTGATTAATGGATTTTCCAAGTCCTATGCCATGACCGGATGGCGTCTGGGATATGCCTGCGGACCGAAGCCGATCATCAAGCAGATGCTTAAGATCCATCAGTTCGCGATCATGTGTGCCCCTACTCTGAGTCAGTATGCAGCCATCAGTGCCGTTCGTGACGGAGATGCTGATGTAGAGCGCATGAGAACAGCGTACAATCAGCGCAGAAACTTTCTGATGAAAGCGTTCCGCGATATGGGATTGAAATGTTTTGAACCGTTTGGCGCATTTTATGTATTCCCTAGTATCAAAGAGTTTGGAATGACATCCGATGAATTTGCAACAAAGCTTCTGGAAGAGGAAAAGGTAGCCGTTGTACCGGGTACTGCCTTTGGCCGCTGCGGAGAGGGATTTCTTCGTATCTCCTATGCATATTCCATCGACGATCTGAAGGTTGCCCTGGAGCGTATTGAGCGGTTTATCGAGAGACACAGAAAATAAAAGAGGAATCCTATGATAAATATTGTACTTCTTGAGCCGGAGATACCGGCGAATACGGGAAATATCGGCCGTACCTGCTGTGCGACCGGCTCCAGACTTCATCTGATCGAGCCTCTGGGGTTTCAGATCAGTGATAAGATGCTCAAAAGAGCGGGAATGGATTACTGGGATAAGCTGGATGTGACGGTCTATGAATGTTATGAGGACTTTCTGGAGAAGAATCCTCAGGCTGTAGGCAATATGTTTATGGCCACAACCAAGGCACATCAGACCTATACGGATGTCTCATATCCGGAGGATGCCTATATTATGTTTGGCAAGGAAAGCGCCGGCATACCGGAGGAGATTCTTGTGGACAATGAAAAAAATGCCATCCGTATCCCGATGAATCACAATATCCGCTCTCTGAATCTTTCCAATTCTGTTGCGATCGTGTTGTACGAGGCATTGCGGCAAAACAGCTTTCTGGAGGCCGAGAGAGATGGACAGCTTCACCGGCTGCATTGGCACAGCGAGCAGTAATAAGAAATCAAGCAGCAAAGAGAATGTAGAAATAAATATAAATGATATAAGAATACGAAAAAGGAACTGGTACATGAATCGGTATCAGTTCCTTGTTTTTGTATATGCGAAGTTTTGTTAGTTCATAAAGTCTACCGTAATGGCTCCCATGCTGCATTTGAGGGTTACATCTCCATAATTTTCTGAGGAGGTATTTTCTGACGGAGAGTCCTTTTTAAAGGTAATGTCTCCCATGGCGGCGCTTGTGCTAAAGTTGTAATTACTTTTTGCACCTGTCAGTGTCAGATCCAGATTCCCGGTAGAACATTTCAATGTACTGCTTCCCGTGAGCTTTCCTGTGATCTCGGTATTTCCCATGGCTGTTTTAGAGACCAGATTGTGGATAGCGGAAACATTATCACTTTTTCCAAGCTCCAGATTTCCCACACCGACCTTCGCGGTGCAATGCTCCGCAACCTGAAGCTTGTCAATGATGCCTTCTCCGGCACCGATCTTGATAGTTAATGTCTTGGCCTGCAGATCCTTTGCTCTTAAATCCCCGGCACCGATTTTTATGATGGACTGTTCGGCAATCAGAGGCGTATTGAGCCGGCATGCCCCTGCCGCTAAGGAAATATTCGCTTTATCAAAGGTTACATCGGAGGGGATGGTGATCGTATAGAGACTATCATTCGTGATCCTGTGGCCAAAAGGGATCTGGATCGTATGGTCGAGGATCGTAACATCGGCATTTGTAGTATCAGGAGTTTCCACATGCCAGATACCGTCCTCAATGTAGGAATGATAGCGGTTATTATCATTATCATTTTTGGTTTCAATGCCGTAAGATTCCCCGGACTGGATCACAACCTCCTGGGCCTTGATGTCGAAGTCGAAGCCTGTGATCTGTGAGGCTTCCTTATCAGACAAAGTCATGGACCCGCTTTCCTTATATGTTTCCGATGATGTTTTCGGGTTGATATGAAAGGAAAAAAGCGTCCCTCCCATCATGGTTCCTGCAATAATACATAATATACCGATCAAAAAGATTCCGGATAAAACGAATAAAAAAATATTTCTTTTTTTCATAATTCACACTCGTCTAATAAGACTGCTCCTTTCCTGTAAGCTTTCCTGTCATCCAGTCCCAGAAACGCTGGAGCTGCTTCCAGAGCAGCGGAAATAACCGGATGGCAAGGAATATTCCCAGATAACAGAATGCAGAGCCAAGAGCAAATAACAGACAGCCGACGCCGATGGTAAGGATACCTCCGGCAGTCTTTCCGGCGATAATGCCAATGATTCCACCAACGATGGTAGCAACGCCTCCAATTGCTGATCCGGCACCGCCAAAGATCATTGCGGCGAAAATACCAACGATGGCACTCACAATACCCAAAAGGATGCCGGCAATACTGATCAATACGGATCCCCAGATTGGAGAGGTGACGATCAGGACAATGATCATGATGAGAGTATTTGATTGATCCATTTTTGCAAAGAAGCCGGATTTTTTCTGGCCTGCCTGTTGGTAAGATGCCTGTTCCCCGTTTGTGTTATGGTAATTGCCGGAAGTCTGGTTCCAGCCGGTCTGACTATTTGAGCCGGAATTTTGCTGCCGGTTATTACCGGAATTTTGCGAGCCGGGCATTTTATGCCATCCGTCCCCGGACCCGGAAGCGTTCTGTGTGTGATCATCCGATGTATGTTCGGATGTCTGATATAACTGAGGGGCATCGGCTGCATGGAAGCCGGCACTGTCTCCGTAGGAAATGTCTTCGGTGCCGTCATTTTTGATCTGATCGGCAATTGCTTCCGGAGAGCCAAGCTCTTTCAGGACATCCTGCTCGTTATCTTCCCCGGCATCGGCAAAATAATCTTCGTAATAGTGAAGCGCCTGTTTGCGTTCCTCCTCCGGAAGATCTGCCAATAACCGGCTTAAATCTCCTAAAAATTCATATTTGGTCATAATTCTCCTCATTTCTTTTCATTTATTGACTTGCGTCTGCTGATGTGTGCAACAATTTATTGATTTGTACCTGTTGGTGTGTGCAGCAGCAGTTGACTGATCTTATGGGAATAACTGTGCCATTCCTGCCGATAAAGGTTTAATTGTACCCGGCCTTGTTCTGTAATCTGATAATACCGGCGGTTTCGCCCACCGCACTCTCTGTCATATACAGAAAGGCAGTCATCCTTCTGGAGTCTTCGCAGAACCGGGTAGAGTGTTGATTCTGAGACATCTATGACAGATCGTACATCCTGAGTGATCTTATAGCCATAGGTTCCCTCGGAAGACCGTTCCACAACGGCAAGCACAATGGCATCTAATAATGCAGAGCCAGTGTTAAATACCATGAAAAACTCCTTTCATATTGTTTGATGATTTTTTTACAGAATATAATACTATATGCTATATAATATGGTGATATTATACGCTGTATAATATGTCCTGTCAAGATATATGTGTTTTTTTATGTGATGGGTATTTTACGGAATGAAAAAAGACTTCCCATACCCGATGTTGGGGGGCTGGAAAGTCTTTTTTGCGTATTATTTAATTTACTATTCAAAGGAAATGGATGCATTGCCCTTTGACGCATCTACTGCAACAGTACCATATGGTTCGGGATCGTCCTTTGTGTTGGCGACAGCAGAATCATGAATCATGAGATTTGGTGATGCTGCAGGGAATGTGTAATTGGCACGGCTGCCATATAAGCAGGCTTCAATGTTACCACGATTACTCTGTAAGGTTGTACTTCCGGTCATTTTACCATAGAGAATAATGCCTCCGCGCTTATTTGCAAGTGTAGTGTTGTTCATGGCATTTTCTTTGGCAGCACCGGATGTACCAATGCTCATACGTTTATTGGCAGATATGTTGCCTCCCATAGTGATCTTTGATGCAGATACATCAAGGGTACCATCGACAGAAATGGCAGCATTATCGGTTGTAAGTGTGTCAACCTTCAAATCGCCGTTTTTTACGTTGATATTGACCTTGCTGGCAATTAAGGCATCACAGGTAATATCACAGCGATTGGTGTTGATAGTGATCTGATCCAGCTTTGCATCCGGAGGGATTACGAGAACATAGCTGCCGTAACCGCAGATCCATTTGGAAGGTACATTGAACTTCATGCCCAGGACATTTGCAGTTCTTTTGGCTTCAGTGGAACCTGCATATAAGATGCCATTTAATACATAACCATCAAACTGGCCACTGCCGGACAGGTCAAAATTTTCCCCGGTTTTAATAGATATCTTACTGGAAAACAGATTTAACTCAATTGAGCGCACATCACCGGCTTGCACATCGTTGATGGAGGCAGCTCCTTCCGGAATGTTCTGACCTGAGAAGATTGCAGGAATAGAGGATGGACCGCTGCCCATAACAAAGCCTGCGACCATAACTAAAATTCCGATGATGCCGATTGCAATGATGATTTTAATTTTATTATTCATGCGATACTCCATTCTGAAACAATGATCTGTTTCTGACTATCAAATTATTTGAGAGCAAGACGGGCAAGTCTTGCTTTAATTCCGTTGAATAAAACTTTGACGCTGAAATAGGCGCCGGGAAGGATTCTTGTTGCCAGCTTGTAGCCAAGAAAGCACAATCCACAACCGGCTGCAAATAAGAATAATACACAGCCCAAAGTAAAGATACCCGTAGAAATCCGAACGGAGAGTAAGGCTAACAACGTCAGAGCAATGGATGACAGACTTGCAGCGAAACAGCCTATGCCGGCAAGGATACATCCGATGACAGCACCTGCGCCCAGGAGAAAGACTCCGAGGATAATGCCTATAAAGGTCAGCCAGATAGGGCAGGTGATCAGCAGTACAATTCCAATGACCATTTTTTTAGAGCTGCTGTATCTTTCGGCGTTATTTGCTTTTTCAATCGCAGCATTTCGTTTTGCTTCCGCTCTCGATAATTTTTTGTCTACCTTAGAAGTAGTGGAATTGATCGATTTAATATCAACCTTTGTTTTATTGCGTTTTTCCAATTCTTCTTCAGCCTTTTTCTTGTCTTCCTCCGTATCATCACGGAAGATGGAATTACGCATGGAAGAGCTTTTAGATGGCTGCTCTGCCGGTTTTGCGGCTGCTGTGGCAGGTGCCTGTTGAGAAGGAACAGAGGCCTGGACAGATGGTTGACCGATACCAGGCGGGGTTATTGTCTGTGGTCTCTGAACAGATGCCGTCTGTGGAGCACCGCTGCCTGCTGTCTGTGCCGTCTGTGGAATTGCTGTAGTGGCTGAAGGGTTAGGGACAGCCTGTCCTGCAAAAGGAGCAGAAGCAATAGAAGCGGCAGTCTGCGCAGGAGTCGGTGAAACCGAAATGGCAGCTGCGGCCTGTGCCGGTGTCTGCGGCATGGAAATAGAAGCTGCAGCCTGTGCCGGTGTCTGTGTCTGTGGTGTAGAAATAGGAGCTGTAGTTCCAGCCGACGTTGGATCCTGGCTATATGCGGCTGCAGTGGAAGGTCCGGAAACCGGATTGGCGGCAGGATTGGTCTGCGGCTGTGCAGGAGGAACAGAAGATTTTGTTCTTACCGTTGGTGTTTGCGTCACAAATCCGGTCGAGGTAGCCATAGATGCATTTTTTTGCGCCTGAGCTGCCAGTTTTCTGGAATATACAGGTGGTTTACCTGCGGCCGCCTGCGCTCTTGCAGCAGCGGCGCGTTTCTCTTCCTCCTGAACCGTTGCCTGGGCCGCAGCCTTTTGACGTTGTAAAGAAGCCTCACGCAGCTGTTCGGCAATATAGGCAGGAGAAATAAAATCACGAATGATCTCCTGCTCCTTTTCAGGACCTGCATCAGCAAAATAATCTTCATAGTATTCCATCGCCTGCTCCACCGGTAGTGTCAAAAGACACCCCTCTATTTCTATTAAAAACCTTTATTTTCAGGGATTTTGCAAATAAAAAAGCAATAACCCCCTTTTTTGATGTATAATGTCTATCGCCAAACAAACCTATACGAAAGGAATTATTGCTATGAACATTATACAATATTTACTTGATTACATTCAATACCAACAAAAAATTATTGGCCAACTTCTTAACTTTATCTGTAGATACATTCCTCTTAAGCAGTGGGCTTTCGATGATTCACACTCTCCAAAGTACCAAAAGTTCAAGATTGATCAGCTTCCCAAAATCATATCCTATGAACAGGAATGGGATTGGAAGGACCTCATCGGCTACTATGAACAACGTTATCACAAAACCATTAAACCGGTATTCCGTCATAGCGAATGTAACGTTCCTGAAGACTGTCGCTGTTTTTCTTGTAATGCTCCGTTTCAATACCTTATGTGGAACGATGGCAAGAAACAGTCCCAGCTTCTTTGCAAGGTTTGTCAATCCCGATTTAAGCCTACTGCTGAATCCAGATTTACCAAAACTCATGTTTTAAAATGTCCTCACTGCAACCACACTCTCGACCGTAAGAAAAACCGCAAACACTTCGTTGTACATAAATGTATTAACAAGAAATGTCCTTACTACCTTCACAATCTTAAAAAGGTTGATAAAGAAGACTTGGAATCTAATAAATATAAATATAAACTCCACTACATCTACCGGGAATTCCAGATAGATTTCTTCAACATGGACTTAAACACTTTACCTAAAAACGCTTCCTCCCTTAAATTCACTAAGTTCGACCAGAATGTCATGGGATTATGTCTTTCCTACAAAGTAAATCTTGGTCTTTCTTTAAGAAAAACTGCCCAGGCTTTAAACGATATCCACGGAATCAAAATCTCCCATCAGCAGGTTGCAAACTATCTGAAAACCGCTGCGGTCTGTATAAAACCTTTTACAGACAACTTTGACTATCAGGTCGGAAATGTCTTTACCGCTGATGAAACATATATCAAAATCCGCGGTGTCAAAGGCTACATCTGGTTCATCATGGATGCTGCCAAACGTTCTATTATCGGATATCAAATATCGGATAACCGTGGCGTTGGTCCATGTATTCTGTCAATGCGTATGGCATTCAAACATCTAAAAGAGCTACCGGAAAAATTCAAGTTTATCGCGGATGGTTACAGTGCTTATCCTCTTGCAGCCCAACAATTCTTTATACAGTCAAACGGCAAAATCAAGTTTGATATCACTCAGGTTATTGGACTTACCAACGACGATGAAGTATCAAAAGAATTCCGTCCTTATAAGCAGATGATTGAACGTCTCAACCGCACTTATAAAATGTCTTACAGACCTACTAACGGATTTGATAACATCGACGGTGCCAACTACGACCTTGCTCTCTGGGTTGCCTACTACAACTTCCTTCGACCTCACAAACACAATGGTTACAAAGTATTAAATGAGGTTGATATGTTAAAAGGTGCAACCAACATGCCGGGAAAATGGCAGCTTCTAATCTTCTTAGGACAACAGCAAATCTTAAAAATGCAAGCCGAAGGCTCTAACTGTTCTTAGATTCTGAGCCTAAGGTAATAAAACAGCCACCGCGTAAGCGGCATGCCCTTGATGGCTCATAAAAGAACTGCTACACTGCTGTAAAAGACGGAAAAGAACTAACTGTTCTTGAGTTCTTCGCCGTCGGTAATGACCTTCCAGCAGTTCTTGTTGTGCTGTCAAGGGTGGCGTCACTCCACCACAACCTAAAATATCTACAGTTTTCAAGGTGCATAAGTGCCCTTTTCTTTGTCACGTTTTTTTCATACGTCACTTGACACTATCTTGTATAAAACATTATTTTATACAAGTATCCATTGCCAAAGAGCAATGGATACTATGAATAGATATGCATTTATATCGTTTATTTATTGTCATCTTCGTTGGAGATCAAGTGTGCCTGTAACAGACGACGCTTGAAATCATCCATAGGAGCCTCTTCCGGCTCTGCAGCAGGTGCAGGTGCAGGTTCCGGCTCCTGCTTTGGTGTAACGACTGCCTTTGTTTCTACAGATTTTGCTTCTACCGGCTTTGCCTCTGTAGGTTTTGTGCTGATAGCTTTTGCCTCTAAAGGTTTTGTGATAGTAGCGGTGGTTTCCACAGGCTTTGCGTTTGGTGCGGCAGCCTTTTCTTCAAAGGACTTGCCTGCCTCCGGCTTATGAGCATGTGATTCTGCCTCAGGAGAAACAGTCTCTTTTGACTCTGGTACCGGACTTTCTGAGGACACACCGGCGAGTGGCTGAGAGCTGGAAACCATTCTCTGCTTGAAAATCTTTGGTGTAGCGGATTTATTCTGCTTTCCTTCCATCAAAAGATCTGCTAATCCACCGACTGCATCATCGTCCGGTACTTCACGGTAGCTGGATCTGGAAACAGGTCTTGACTGCGAATTTTCAGCCTTTGGCACCGGTCCAACAGGTCTGGAAGAAGAAAATGCCCGGACCGGATTGGATGAAGAGAATGCCCGCAGAGGCGTTGAAGAAGAAAATGCCCGTAACGGATTGGATGAAGAGGTCTGCTTTGGCAGAGGAACAGAACTTGACATTGCAGAAATATCTGCAGCAGTAGCTCTGAACTCATCGGCAGCAGAACGACTTGATTTACGTCCTTTTTTCTTGGAAGAGGAGTTATCCTCTTTCAGAAGATCTACGAGACTATTGACAGAATCATCACTGTCCGGGTTGCGGACCTCCTGCATTCTTGAGGAAGAAGTAGGAATTGGTGAAGACTCTGATTTCGCTCTGACCTGACTTGGTACCGGCACAGGGGTAGAGGATGATCTCGGAGTATCGGCAATAAGCTCCTTTGGAATATTTTTCTTTTTATTACGTCCAAAGAATCCACGTTTCTTTGGCTGATCGTCATCTTTCAGTAAGTCTACAAGACTGTTGACGGAGTCATCTGTTTCTTTGTTACGGACTTCTGTATAACGAACAGGGGTCGAAGAAGACTCCTGCGCATTTGTATCGCTGGCAGCTGTATCAGATGCTTCTGCATCTGCAGGATTTAACATAGCAGCAACCGCATTGATATCGTTAATATTTAAATTGGCGGAAGCTTCTTCTGTTGCTGCCTTTGGCTCCGGATGAGCTTCCATAACGGATTCGAAAGAACGTAACTGTGTGAGCATGCTTTCCAAAGCATTGATCGTAGCAATATCAGATACAGAGCTTTCAAGTTCCGGAAGGTCATCTTCAGCTGTTTCGTCAGAATCACCCATAGCCATTTCTGCAAGGAAGTCTGCCTCGTCATCTTCTACAGGTTCATTAGCGTCATCCGATGCCGGCTCTGTAGAGATCATTTCCTCCACAGGAGCGTTCATATCGATCGTTTCTGTGGCAAGCTCATCGGCAGGTTCCTGATAAACAGGCTGTTCTGCATTCATATTGATCGTTTCTGTAGCAAGTTCATCGGCAGGTTCCTGATAAACAGGCTGTTCTGCATCCATATTGATCGTTTCCGTAGCCGGTTCATTTGCAGGCTCCTGATAAACAGGTTTCGGTGCAATGGTCTGAGTTTCCGGTTGTGCATCCATAACGGGAACAGGTTCTGCAGCAGGCTCCTGATAAACAGGCTCCGGTGCAATGGCCTGGGCTTCCGGCTGTGCCTCCATAACAGGAACAGGTTCTCCAGCAGGCTCCTGATAAGCAGGCTCCGGTGCAATGGCCTGAGCTTCAGGCTGCGCTTCCATAACAGGGGCAGGCTCTGCAGCAGGTTCCTGATAAACAGGCTCCGGTGCAATGGCCTGGGCTTCCGGCTGCGCTTCCAGAACAGGAGCAGGCTCTGCAGCAGGTTCCTGATAAACAGGTGTCTGCTGTGGAACAGCGTCAGCAGGAGCGTCATCATATGAAATAAATGATGATGATGGAATATTCTCGAATTCGAATAAATCGCCATCAGAAGAAAATCCCATATCATCTGATGTTACGGAATCATCATCACCTATAGAAAAGTCAAAATCCATCATAGCGTCGGATGCTCCTCCGATATGGAAAGAGTCATCGGCGGCCGCAGCATTTTGCTGTTGTAAGGTTGCCGGATTGATCTGTGGTGTTGCATTCATAACAGGAACCGGCTGAGGCTCAGAGACAGGAGTAACCTGAGGAGCCACGTTCATAGCAGGAACCGGTTGAGGCTCAGAAACAGGAGTAACCTGAGGAGCCACGTTCATAACAGGAACCGGCTGTGGTTCGGAAACAGGAGTAACCTGAGGAGCCACGTTCATAGCAGGAACCGGTTGAGGCTCAGAAACAGGAGTAACCTGAGGAGCCACGTTCATAGCAGGAACCGGCTGAGGCTCAGAAACAGGAGTAACCTGAGGAGCCACATTCATAACAGGAACCGGCTGTGGTTCGGAAACAGGAGTAACCTGAGGAGCCACGTTCATAGCAGGAACCGGCTGGGAACCGGAAACCGGAACAGCCTGAGGTGCTGCATTCATAACGGGCACCGGCTGGGAACCGGAAGCCGGAACAGCCTGAGGGGCCGCATTCATAACAGGAACTGGCTGAGGCTGTGATGTGGAAGCTGTCTGCGGCTGAGGTGCCGGTGTCGGCGCAGCAGCCTGAGGTGCTGCAGCTCCGTTCATCAGAAGTGAGCTGGCGCCCTGCAGATAACTGTTCCAGGTTTGCTGACAATATGTAAGATGCTCACGTCCGGCATCTGTAATCTTATAAAAACGACGACTGCGGCCACCGATATCCTTATGATAAACTTCCAGATAGCCATCAGCCTGCATCTGCTTTAACAAAGGATAGAATGTGTTCTCCGGTACATCAATCTTAGAGCGGACATTCTGGACAATCTTAAAGCCGGAAATGCCCTCAGGCGTGCTGGCCACAATTGATAAAATAACTGCATCGAGTATTAACTCACTGGTGTTAAACATCATAACATTCATCCCTTTCCTTTTCGGAGTACATATTATTCAGAATTACGAACAATATGTCTTCTTTCTTACTCTTTCCCTCTGATCATGTCTTATAATAATTTTGTTGATATTCAGACATATCTTTACATATTTTCTCTAAATACATTATCGTACGGATCGTGAAATAATGCAAGTGACGAAAATATACAATTTTTAATAACGAATGTTGTCAATATTGCCTATTGCCAACAATATGTCACAATTATATCATACTTTTGATGAAAAATCAGCTCTTTTTTATAAAATATGAAAATAGTTGAAAAACAATATTTACCAGATCATATAATTTCTTAAATTAGAAAAGTTTTTTGAAAAAAATCGAAAAAGGGATTGAAAATACTCTCGTATCATAATAAAATAGAAATGTGTGCATATTATTATATTTTGTGCATTTTCCGGTATTTTTTGGTATCTGCACAAATCATACATAGAAATAATTAACGATGCCATGGTCATTTGTGGCAGAATGGAGGAAAAAATGAGCACAAAGAAAGGAAAAATCGGAGTACTTACAAGTGGAGGAGATGCACCGGGCATGAATGCGGCTATCCGTGCGGTTGTTCGTACCGGCATTACCAGAGGATATGACGTTTACGGTATCCGCAGAGGATACAATGGTATCCTTCACAAAGAGATGGATTTATTGACATTTAAGGATGTTTCAGAAAAGCTGCAGCATGGCGGTACATTTTTGTTTACAGCCCGCAGCGCAGAGTTTCGTGAGATAGAGGGTAAAAAGAAGGCTGCAGAGATCTGCAAGGAGATGGGGATCGAGACACTGATCGTCATCGGAGGTGACGGATCCTTTACAGGAGCCAAGAACCTGTCTAAATTTGGTGTTAATATTATTGGCATTCCGGGTACGATCGATCTGGATATCGCCTATACAGATTATACGATCGGTTTTGACACGGCTGTCAATACTGCTATGGAAGCTATCGACAGATTACGTGAGACGTCCAATTCCCATGAGCGTTGCAGCGTTGTTGAGGTCATGGGACGTTCTGCAGGCTATATTGCATTGTGGTGTGGTATTGCCAATGGTGCAGAGGAGATCCTTCTGCCGGAGAAGTTTGACAATGATTATGATGCTCTTCTGGAGCAGATCCATAAGAACAGAGAGCTTGGTATGACACATCAGATCGTTGTTAATGCAGAGGGTGTCGGTCATTCGGATGAGCTTGCAAAGCGTATCGAGGAGGCAACCGGTATTGAGACCAGAGCAACGATCCTTGGACATCTTCAGAGAGGTGGAAGCCCGACAGCCAGAGATCGTTTCTATGCATCTATGATGGGAGCTTATGCGGTTGATGTGATCGATCAGGGCAGAAAGAACCGTTTGATCGGATACAAGAACGGCAAGCTGTATGATGTGGATGTAGATGAGGCATTTGCTATGACAAAGTCCATTGATGAGTATGAGTATGAGATTGCAAGAGTTCTCGGAACAAGAGAATAAGTAAATATTTCAAACCAAAAAGAGGAACCTGTAGGACTGGTTCCTCTTTTTGGTTGCCGGGAATTATAAACTATAAACCGGATGGATGATGTGGCAGCGAGAAGGAAAAGTCTGTGCCGCTTCCGAGAATACTGGTGGCATGGATATATTCATGATGGGCTTCGATGATCTCCTTTGTGATCGCTAGTCCAAGACCGGATCCGGTCTTATCTTTTCCGCGGGAGACATCTGTTTTGTAAAAACGATCCCAGATATGTGGGAGACTGTCTTCAGGGATACCGATACCATGGTCGCTGACGGTGACGAAGATCTTATCCTTCTGTATGGTGGTCTGAATCTCAATAGAGGAGTCAGGAGAACTGAATTTTACGGCATTGTCGATCAGATTTTGGATCACCTGGGATATTTTATCACGGTCTGCGTCTACATAGAGCGAAGGCGCACTAAAGATCAGGTGAATGGAAATTTTCTTCTCTGTACAATGCTTTTCAAAGCTGGAGGCAGCATTGCGGATAACCTCATTGATATCGAAGGTGCTGTAATTCAGGATGATTCCGTTGTTTTCAAAACGATTCATCTCCAGCAATTGCTCTGTGAGTTTTGTCAGGCGGTTTGTTTCCATCAGGATGATATTCAGGTATTTTTCCTGTATCTCAGGAGGGATTGTACCGTCAAGCATGGCACCGATATATCCGCGGATATTGGTCAGTGGCGAACGGAAATCGTGGGAGACATTTGCCACAAAATCCTTTTGGTATGCTCCTGCATTTTTGCAGGAAGATGCAAGATTTCGTATCGCCGTTGTCATCGAGCCGTATTCTTTCAGAGGAAGATGCTTCATCTGTGCATCGAAATGGCCGGCAGAATACTCACGGATCGTAAGGGAGAGCTGGCGGATCGGATGCATCGTCAGACAGTAAAGTTGAAAGAGAATAAAAAGAAGCACCAGAAAAAACAGGATAAAGCATATCCGGAAACTCCGGATAAAACGTGATACGCTGGAACGGATCTCCTTCAGGGAGGTCATGACGACCAGATATCCATTCATGCTGTTATCGTTGGATAATGGATAAATGACAGACAATGTCTCTTGAGGAAGAGAAGAGCTGTTCAGATGACCCATATAAGTATCGTTGTCCAAAAAGGTAGGGTTCAGATCGTTGAAATTCTGTCCCTCAAGACTGGCGGAGCCGGCAGAATCAACAGAGATACGGCCGGTACTATCCACCAGAAAATAACGGGCATGGCTCATAGTCTGCAGAGAAGACATGCGTTCACGCAGAGTGGATTCCGTATGATCGTCAAAATCATTGATGGATCTGACATTGAAAAAATATCGTTTTGAAAGCGCACTTGCCTCCTCGTACAATGCGGCCTTACGATCTGCGATCAGGGAATTTGACAGCAAATGGACACCGAGAAAGTGCATTAGTATAAACATCACTGCTGCCAAAAGGAGATAGATCGTAATGTAAATAGAACGAATTGATAGTTTCATTGCATTTCTCCGTTCAAGCTTGTGATTTATGCGTGATACTCAAATTTGTAGCCTACACCCCATACGGTAGCGATGTTCCAGTCAGCAGGCTGGGAAAATTTTTCGCGAAGTCTTTTTATGTGGACATCAACAGTACGGGTATCTCCGATATAATCGTAGCTCCAGATATGATCCAGAAGCTGCTCACGGGTAAATACTTGATTGGGATGAGAGGCAAGGAAATAAAAGAGCTCCAGCTCTTTTGGCGGCATCTCGACTCTCTGCTTGTAGTAGTAAACAGAGTAGTCAGTAAGGTTAATGATCAGGTTCGGGTATGTCACACATTCTTTTGGAATCGCTTCAGCCTCCTGGGCGGAGGTTTCATTGACATACCGGCGCAGAACGGCTTTGATCCGTGCCACCAGCTCCTTTGTGTCAAAAGGTTTCATAACATAATCATCTGCACCGAGTTCCAGCCCAAGAACCTTGTCAAATGTTTCACCCTTGGCGGAGAGCATGATGACAGGCAGATTGGAGGTTTTACGAAGCTCCCGAAGAACATCATAACCGCTGATGCCGGGGAGCATGATATCCAAAACCACCAGATTCGGCTGGTAGCTTTGAATCGCTGCCAGAGCAGCTTCTCCGTCGTTGGCGATATATGTGTCAAAACATTCCTTGATCAGATACATGCTAACAAGCTCGGCAATATTATTGTCGTCGTCTACAATTAATATTTTTTGTTTTTCAGCCATTTCATCTTCTCCATTTCATTACTTGATCTATTTGAAAGTTACGATGGTAACTCCCATATCACCTTCGCCAAATTCGCCAATGCGATAAGATTTTACGTATTTCAGGCGGGCAAGCTGCTGATGGACAGCTTTACGGAGCGCCCCGGTACCCCGGCCGTGTATCACTGTTACCTGTGTCATATGGGCCAGATAGGCATCATCCAGATATTTATTTAATACCGGCATTGCCTCATCGATGGTCATGCCGATGAGATTTACCTCCTGATGAACAGAAGCAGCTTTGTCAATGCGGATCTTTCCGCTTCCGCTGTGGCGTTTTTCCGTTTGCTTCGGCTTTTCCTCAGGAAGCAGCTCGAGGTCCTTAATGTTGACCTGTGTCCGCAAGAGACCGGCCTGTACAAAAAGATCCCCCTTTTCGTTAGGCAGTGTGCTGACGGTACCGTCTGCATTCAGTGTTAATATATGAACATTGGAACCGATCATCAGATCAGAGGCTTTGATGGATTTCTTTTTCCTCTTTTGCGGTTTGCTGCCGGACTGATTCTGATGTTTATTCATGCGATTGCGGAGCTCGGCACGCTCTTTTTCCATCTCCTGGATGTGGCGGTCGCTTTTGGCCCATTTTGTGTATTTTCGTATGGTATCGTCTGCCACGGTTTTGGCTTCCGCAAGGATACGGCTTGCTTCCTGATTGGCGTTTTGCAGGATCTTTTCGCGGGACTGCTCCAGCTTTTCTGTCTTTTCACGAAGCTCTTTTTTGAGCTGAGAGATCTCTTTGCGGTTCTCTGAGATCGTTTTATGCTCCTGCTCCAGCTTGATCCGTGAAGCCTCCAGATCGCTGAGAACGTCTTCGAAGTTCTGCGCATCGGAAGAGACACGCTCTTTGGCATCCTCAATGATCTCAGAGGATAGTCCCAGCTTGCCGGAAATAGCAAATGCATTACTTTTGCCGGGAATGCCGATTAATAAACGGTAAGTCGGCTGCAGGGTAGATACGTCAAACTCACAGCAGGCATTTTGCACGTCCGGTGTCTGCAGGGCATACAGCTTTAACTCACTGTAGTGTGTAGTTGCCATAACCAGACAGCCACGCTTATGCAGATTGGCAAGGATCGCCGTAGCGAGAGCCGCACCCTCGGTAGGATCGGTACCGGCACCAAGCTCATCGAAAAGTACAAGGCTGTTGGAATCAGCCTTTTCGAGGATGGATACGGTATTGACCATATGAGAGGAAAAGGTACTCAGACTCTGCTCGATACTCTGTTCGTCGCCGATATCGGCATAAATCTCATCAAAGATCTTGAGACTGGAATTGTCAAATGCAGGAATATGAAGACCTGCCTGTCCCATGAGACAAAAAAGTCCTACTGTTTTCAGAGAAACTGTTTTTCCGCCGGTATTTGGTCCTGTAACCACCAGCAGAGAAAAATCCTTTCCGATGTGAATGTCAATAGGCACAACCTTTTTTGCGTCGATCAGAGGATGACGCCCCTTCTTGATCTCAATATATCCCTCTGCCGGAAAAAGTGGACGGGTTCCCCGCATCTTTTTGGAGAGCATGGCTCTGGCAAAGATAAAGTCGAGTTCACATAAAACCCGGTAATCCTGTTCCAGAAAGAAGGACTGCTCTGCAGCGAGATTGCTTAGATCTGCAAGGATCTTATCGATCTCTTCCTGCTCCTGCAATTCCAGCTGGCGGATGTCGTTATTCAGCTTCACGACAGCGGCAGGCTCGATAAAAAGCGTGGAACCGGTTGCAGACTGGTCATGAAGCATGCCACGGAAAGAGGAACGGTATTCTGCCTTGACCGGCAGACAATAGCGGCCGTTTCTCATAGTGATGATAGAATCCTGAAGCATGCTTCTGGCGGAGCCGCTGAGAATACTGTTTAACTGTTCATGGATCCGGTCATTTGTGAGCTTTAATTGTCTGCGGACCTGGGAAAGCCCAGTGGATGCGTCATCTGCGATGATATCACGGTCCGGAATACAGCGCCGGATCTCCTGCATCAGAGGAGATAACGGTTCGATCAGCTGATAACGCTCATCAAGGGAATCTCCGGTGGAGTCATCCTCCCGGAGTGCCTGGCGAAAATAATTTTTGACAGAAGCTGCTGCAGACAGAAGCATTGCAATATCTAAAAGCTCATGACTGCCTAAAGAGGAGCCGATGTCAAGACGCTTTAATGATGGCCGGATGTCCCGGATCCCATAGAAGGAAAGCTCACCTTTTGTTAAAATATGTGTCAGGGCATCTGAGGTTTCCCGTTGAGTCGTTTCGATCCAGTCACGGTCTGTCTGTGGCTTTAGGTTTTGGCAAAACTCCCTGCCGGACGGAGATGAGGCGAAAGAAACCAGTTGATCAATGATCTTATTATATTCTAATGTCTGTAATACTTTTTCGTTCATTATTTTAGACCTCATTTCAATACAATTACCATCATCATACACCACACAGATAACATACTGCAAGATAATTTTGAAATATCATATTAACTGCTTATTCATAAACTATTCATATGTGTGTGATAACCTTTATATAAAACCGTTATCATTGAAGTTGGAGAGTATTATTATGGAAGAGAAAAGGAAAGAAGCAGGGGAGGGGTATTGTTTTCTGCAGGAAGCGGTGCAGGAGCAGCATACGAAAAAACGTCCCCGGCTTGTGGAAAAGATGGTCTATGCGATCATTCTGGCGGTTGTTTTTGGGGCCGTTGCAGCAGTAGTGTTCTGGAAAGTACAGGATATGCTGGGAGAGAGGGATGCACGGATCTACCGGGAAAATCTGCTGAATAGTGCCAGCAGCACTCCGGAAAAACAGGAAAGCCTTACAAACAGATCGGATGCGGATAAGATTGCGGCATATGAGGAGTATTGGAAGGGGATCGCACAGATCGGCACACAGTGCAACAGATCAGTAGTCGCAGTGGGGCAGCTGCATACGGAAAGTTGGTATCAGAAGAATCAGCAGGAGGATGTTGTACAGAGCGGTCTTGTATTTAAGAGAAAAGGAAGCGCTCTTTATATATTAACGCAGACATCGTCCCTGATAGAAAAAAAGGCTCTCGAGGTAGAGTTTTGCGATGGCACAAAGGCGTTTGCAGAGCTTGTGGATGGAGATCACAATACGGGGATTGCCGTGCTGCGTGTTGCTGTGAAGGAGGTTACCAAAAGCACATTAAAGAAAGTGGAGGAAAAGGATTTTACGCAATATACGTCAGAGCTGTCTCCGAAGCTGAGTGACCGGATCCTTCTTTTTGGGGCACCTAATGGTCTGATGAAATCGGTGATGCTGGGAAATATTGTAAATGCAGAGCTTTCCGTTCAGACACTGGATAGAAACCTCTCACTGTACGCTACGGATATTGCGTATACAGAGGGTGGAAATGGATTTGCGGCAGATGTGGAAGGAAGGATTGTAGGCGTTATTACAGAAGCGTATCAGGATGTTACGGGAGAAACGAACTGGTCCTTTATTTCTATAACAGATATTGCGGCAGCAGCACAGGCGATCGTGGATCATAAGCAAACAGCTTTTATGGGGATTCACGGCAGAGATGCCGGTGGACACAAGGGAGTTTATGTTACGGAGGTTCAGTTAAAGTCTCCGGCTTATCATGGAGGAGTCAGGGTGGCGGACCGGATCGATGCGATTGACGGCAGCAAGATCAGGGATATGGCAGATTTCAGTTTATGCTTGTCAACGCACGAACCGGGAGACCGGCTGGAGATCCATTTATCAAGAGAAAGCGGAGGCGCAGAGAAAAACAAAACCGTGAGGGTAACGCTGGATTGAACGGCAGCCTGACAGACAGGTACAACGATGAAACAAGCATATAAATATACATAATAAAACCGTGGAACAGAAATGCTTCAGGATTCCGTAGGAATTCGATAAAAAGGTCATTTTTATTCCACGGTTTTTATTGGTATTATGGGATTAATGGGTGACATGGTCATCCTTAATGATCTGTGCCAGTCTGGATCGGAATGCCTTTTCATTAAAATTCTGCTCGTGATAAGCAAAACGGTTATAATCGAAATGAGCCTCCCGGATCATCTGACTGGTATATATGGTGGCTTCTCTGTGAGAAGAAACTGGCCAGAATATGAGAATACCGCCATGGATCACTCTGGCATCCTGCTGTCCTTCGACAGACAGATTTTCAGTCAGTCTCTGATCAAGCATATACACATGGGAATACAGTCCGATCACCTTGGCAAGACGTGTTCCGTTGACAGGGAATGTGTTCATATCGTATCCCTCCCGGTAATCGTTGGTATTCTCCGGGGAGACTGTTTCATTCTGGGTGATCACGATCACCGGCAGACGCCTCTGCGGATCATGAAGCAGATGCTCCAGAGCTTCAAAACCCTCGGAGGTATTGACGAAACGTCCCTGTGTCCCCAGACGTTCCTGATCCATCAGACCAATCTTGGAGGAAAGCTCTGCCAGATAGGACGGTTTGCTGAAGGTTTCCCGGTGAAGGGCTGTCGTCGGTGTATGGAGTGTTGTTCGGTGACGGAACATCAATGGCTGATCCGGATCGGTACAGTCTCCGTGAAGGGATGCCGTGATGTGCCACAGTGTCCCGGGCATTTTATCATCAATATAAGAAAACTCCGCTTCCATAATATATTGATCGGCATTCCAGATGCATTTTACGTCGTAGCCGGGCAGATGACGATGCAGTGTTTCCACCTCGGCAGGAAGATCCGGAAAAATATAGCTCAATTTATAGCGGATCCATCGGTAAATGATATGAGATGCGTTGTTAAATTCTGTTTTAAGCTCGCGTACCGACTTGTGTAAAAGCGGTATTTCCAAATGAAACAGGGTGCTGTGATCCAACGGCTTTAATGCCTGCCGCACAGGTGCCGGTGTTTTGATGGCTAAAGGATCATGTTCCTGATAATATGCGGTGATGCGTTCGTCGTGTACCACGCTCTCGTTCAGCAGACGTATGATCAGATCAAAGGTGATCTTTGGAATATAATCCTGCCTTAACAACTCCCGCACCAGTACAATTTTCTCGCATTTGAAGAATTGCTTTGCCAGACGGCGGTCCTGGTCAAAGAGTGCTTTGATGGCAGGAGAAAGAGGCTCCTTATCCTCCATACGCAGCCGGAAGTGGCTCTTGAGCATGAGATCCCAGTTTCCGTTCTGATAATGGTTATAGGAAAGATGCTCAAAAAGCTGTACAAGAGACCAGTCTGACAGCTCCAGATTGGCAAGGATACAATGAAGGATACGGGAAAGATCTTCACTGTTTTCCCAAAACTTGTCATCGGGCAGAAGACTCTTGTAACGCATGTCATGTTCAATCTCGTGCCAGCCTTCAAAAAATACCGTACGGAACTGGATCTCGAAGGTCGTATCAATAGGAAGATCCCACAGCTCGCTGGTATATAATTTGAAATGCTCGGATGGCAGACGGAATACGCCGTTGATCTTGGTGGCACGGAATTCCGCTGCATTAAAATCGTTTCGCGACCAGGTACCGGTACGCAGAAATGTTTTTTCCATAATCTCGCGGCCGATGCTCAGGTCGTCCGAATAGTATAGAACGATACGAAGTCCGATGAGATCCTGTACCTTTTTGGGATTCTCTCCGGTGCCGTATTTGCCGTTATATAGTTTTTTACTGATGGAACTTTTTGTTTTTACTCTGGAAAAGATCCGGTAATATAATCCGCAGGAGTCAAGTATGCCCCGAATATCCTTCTCAAGATGGGCATTTAACTCTTCGAGCCGGTCAAAATCAATCTGTTGTTCTATCTGCTCACGGATATCTTCTATGCTCATATTTGTAATATCCATAATGACACCCCCCTTTTTTTAAGATAACATATGATGGAAGTTTTGTATATATTGTTTTTTCGCCATATTCTGCTATAATGCTAGTACAACGGACAATGAATCATTGTACCGGTAAAATGCAAAGAGGAAGGAACAGGAGATAACTTATGAAGGAGATAGAGTTTGACGTAGAACTGACGGCGGGGGATCTGTATGCGTTTTCCATGAGACACACATACGGAAATATATCAGGGATCTTCGGCGTGGTGATCAGTCTGTCCTGCTGGGTCATTCTGGCAGTGCGCTTTGGTGTGATGGACACCACGGCGCGGATCGCATTGTTTATCATTGGATGTCTGTTTACGATCGTACAGCCGGTGATGCTTTATTCGAAATCAAAGGCGCAGGCGAGACAAAATAAGGATATCAATGCAAAGCTTCATTATATATTGTCACCGGATGGCATTACGGTGTCCCAGGGGGAACAGGAGGCGTCTGTAAAATGGTACGATGTCCGCAAGATCATCTGCACGGCGAAAGCCGTCTATCTGTATATGTCTCCGGTCAGAGCTTTTATTTTTCCGCAGTCTCAATGTGGAGCGCAGTTTGAGGAGATTAAATCCTTTGCAGCAGCAAAAGTAAAGGAATATGCGGATTATGATCCGGCACAGGCAGAGTCGGCAGCTCGTGAGGATGAACAGAGAGATCAGGAGGAATAGTCATGACAGAGGTGATAGAAAGTTTACGGGAACAGGATACCTATGATTTTGGAAAAAAGCTGGGAGAACAATGCAAACCTGGAGATATCGTATTGTTAAATGGTGATTTAGGGGTTGGCAAGACAGTGTTTACCAAAGGGTTCGGAAAAGGACTGGGGATTGATGAGCCTATCAGCAGTCCGACTTTTACGATCATGCAGATCTATGAGCAGGGGAGGATTCCTCTGTACCATTTTGATGTTTACCGGATCGCGGATCCGGAAGAAATGGATGAGATCGGTTATGAGGACTATTTCTTTGGAAGGGGGGTCTGTCTGATCGAATGGGCTTCCCTGATTGAAGAATTGATTCCGGAGCATGTGACAGAGATACAGATTGAAAAAGTATTGGAAAAGGGATTTGATTACAGAAAAATTACTGTAGTTAAAAGATGACTTAATTTAGAAAGGCGTGATAAAAGATGAAAATATTAGGTGTGGACAGCTCCGGATTGGTAGCATCTGCGGCAATATTGTCCGGCGATGCCATTGTAGCGGAGTTTACGGTAAATAATAAACAGACACATTCTCAGACATTGCTTCCTATGATAAAGGAGGTTGTGGATTATGCAGGGATTCCGCTGGAGGAGCTGGATGCCATAGCAGTTGCAGCAGGACCGGGGTCTTTTACCGGGCTACGGATCGGATCTGCAACGGTGAAGGGGCTGGGACTTGTGCTGGATAAGCCCATTATCCCGGTGCCGACGCTGGAGGGGCTGGCATATCAGCTTGCCGAGTCAGACGGATTTATCTGTCCGATCATGGATGCCCGGAGAAACCAGGTCTATACCGGAGTTTACGAGATGCGTGATGGTGAGCTGGTTTCGGTCATTGATCAGTGTGCCATGGATATTCATGATCTGCTGAAGGAGTTGGCAAAATATCCGGTAAAGGTTCATTTTCTCGGAGATGGTGTGCCTGTTTATGAGGAGGTCATCCGGGAGGAGATCGTGAACGAGTATCAGTTTGCACCTTGCCATTTATCGAGACAGCGGGCGGCAGCAGTGGCTGCTTTGGGAGAGCGTTATTATCATCAGGGCAAAATCGAGACGGCAGCAGAGCATCGACCGGTATATCTGCGAAAATCTCAGGCAGAACGAGAAAGAGAAGAGAAGTTAAATGCAAATTAAATTTATGGACGAGACGGAAACAGCGGAAACGGCGATATTGGAAAAGAACAATTTTACTCATCCGTGGAGTGAGCAGGATTATATGGAGCACCTGCATGATGAAGATAAGATTTATCTGACTGCGGTACAGGATAGCATCGTTGTGGGAAGTTGTGTACTCTGGTGCTCTTTTGAAACGGCAGATCTGTGCAACATTGTTGTGGATGCGGCTCACCGTCGGGAGGGAATAGCAGAGGCTCTGTTATATCAGGCGTTTCAGGAATGTGCAGGCAAAGACGTAGAACAGATTTTGCTGGAGGTGCGCGAGAGCAACCGGGCAGCCATTGGACTATATGATAAATTAGGATTTGAAAGGATTTCACTTCGGAAGAATTATTACAGAGATCCCCGGGAACATGCCGTGATCATGCAGAAAAAACTTTGATATTTGATATATGTTTTTAAATCGACTTCCTTTGTTTTCCACTATACAGAAATACCGGGACAGGATATACTTACAGTAAGCAAACAAAAGGAAGCAGCTGCGGTTCGGCTGTGGAAGACGGGAGGATAAAGATGGCAGAAAATAAATTATTTTGTAATGGATGCGGACGCATTCTGAAATGCGAAAACGGTATTTTGAGAGAGGATGTCTTTGAAGGAAAAAAACAGTGGGGATACTTTTCCAAACGGGACGGAGAAATTCATTCGTTTCTGCTTTGTGAGGAATGTTATGATGAGATGGTGAAGAAATTTGTTATACCGCCAATGGTGACAGAAGCAACCGAATTGTGATACAATAGTCCACGGATTCTTTCAGAGATGAGAAGAGGTGGATTATGTTAGATGTATGTTTACTGGGAACCAGCGGAATGATGCCGCTGCCGGGACGGTGGCTGACAGCCATGATGACCCGTCTGGAGGGCAGCAGCCTTCTGGTGGACTGTGGAGAGGGCACGCAGATCGCCATTCGCGAGAAGGGGTGGAGTGTCAATCCTATCGATACGATCTGTTTTACCCATTATCACGGAGACCACATCAGTGGTCTGCCGGGTCTCCTTTTGTCCATGGGCAATTCAGACCGGACCCGTCCGGTGACGATGATCGGGCCAAAGGGACTGGAAAAAACAGTCAATGCATTGCGCGTCATTGCGCCGGGGCTTCCCTTTCAGATTCAATTTATAGAGCTTAGTGAGAAGGAGCAGGAACTGGAGGTCAATGGTTATCATATCAGAGCCTTCCGGGTCAATCACAATGTAACATGTTATGGATATACCATTACCGTGCCACGGGGCGGAAAGTTTCATCCGGAGCTCGCAAAGGCCAATGAGGTTCCGTTAAAGATGTGGAGCCGCCTGCAGAAGGGAGAAACCATAGAGCAGGATGGACGTGTTTATACACCGGATATGGTGATCGGACCGGCCAGAAAGGGCATTAAGCTTACATATTGTACAGATACCAGACCGTTAGATGTTATTGCGGAGAATGCGTCGGAGTCAGACCTGTTCATCTGCGAGGGAATGTATGGGGATCACGACAAACAGAAGAAAGCAGCAGAATTTAAGCATATGACAATGTACGAGGCGGCTAGACTTGCAAAGAAAGCAGATGTAAGGGAAATGTGGCTGACGCATTACAGTCCTTCCATGCTGCATCCGGAGGATTACATGAAGGAAGTCAAAAAGATCTTTCCTCATGCACATGCTGCCCGAGACAAGTGGAGCAAAACTCTTGATTTCATTGATGAGGAAGAGGAGAGGTAAAAATGGACAAAATGACAAAAAAGATTTTGATCGTATTTGTAGTTGTTGTTGCAGCAGCCTTGTTGATCTTTATTGGCGTTCGTGCTTTTCAACAGAAGGAAGCAGAGGAAAAGGGTGAAACAAGTCTGCCAAAGACGGAGGTGGGCAAGCTTCTGGCAAAGGATCTGGAACTGGAGTATCCCGGAACACCTACGGAGGTTGTGAAGCTTTTCTGGCGATTGAACAAGTGTATTTATAATACCAACATGAAAGAAAATGACCGAAAAGCATTATATCGGCAGCTTCGTCTGCTGTATGATGATGAATTCCTGGCACAGAAGGGAAATTCAGAGGACGAGATGTATCAGTCGTTAAAGAAAGATATTAAGAAGTTTGATGAAGCAAAAAAATTTATTTCTTCTTATATCGTGCAGGAGGACGATCAGGTCAAATATGCAGAGGTAGAAGGACAAGAAGAAGCCACACTGGTTGCTTCTGTATTGGAAACCTCCAAAAAGTCAAAAACCACAGAATCCTATGCAAAATATATCTGCCGTAAGGACAGCAAAGGGCGCTGGAAGATCCTGGGCTGGCAGCAGGTCACAGCAGAGGAAGCGGAGAAACAGTAAAAATGAAATGGAAAGAAGGAGAAGAAGGGATGCGGCAACATCCTTTCTTCTCTGATAATTTACAAGAAATATATGCGAGAAAGGCTTGGTTAAAATCATGGAAAAAGATGTACTGATACTGGGGATCGAAAGCTCCTGCGACGAGACAGCGGCATCCGTAGTGAAAAACGGAAGGACGGTTATGTCCAATGTGATCTCCTCTCAGATTGATATTCATACATTATATGGAGGCGTGGTGCCGGAGATTGCATCCAGAAAGCATGTAGAGCGGATCAATCAGGTGATCGAACAGGCACTGAAGGATGCAGGTGTTACGCTGGACGAGATCGATGCGGTCAGCGTAACATATGGGCCGGGACTGGTGGGAGCCCTTCTTGTGGGTGTTGGCGCGGCCAAGGCGATCGCGTATGCGGCCGGAAAGCCGTTGGTGGGAGTGCACCATATTGAAGGGCATATTGCAGCAAATTATCTGGAGCATTCGGATCTGGAACCGCCGTTTTTGTGCCTTGTGGTATCCGGAGGGCATACCCATCTAGTTCGCGTGCTGGAGTATGGCAGATTTGAGATTATCGGTTATACTCATGATGATGCGGCCGGGGAGGCATTTGACAAGGTTGCCAGAGCCATTGGTCTGGGATATCCGGGTGGTCCGAAGATTGATAAGCTTGCAAAGGAAGGAAATCCTCATGCCATCGAGTTTCCACGGGCAAAGATTGACGGCTGTGAGTATGATTTCAGTTTTTCCGGTGTCAAGTCAGCTGTTTTGAATTATCTGAATGGGTGCGAGATGAAAGGCATTGAGGTAAACAGAGCAGATGTGGCAGCCTCCTTCCAGCAGGCGGTTGTTGATGTACTGGTGGGCAGAGCTGTTGGTGCAGCCCAAAAGCTTGGGGAAAAGCGGATCGCCGTAGCAGGCGGCGTTGCTTCCAACTCTGCACTCCGTGCCGCCATGAAACAGGCGTGTGACGAGGCAGGACTGGGACTTTGCTATCCGTCTCAGATCTACTGTACGGACAATGCGGCAATGATCGCTTCCCAGGGATATTATGAGTATATGGCAGGGACGCGTCACGGTCTCGATCTCAATGCCGTGCCGAATCTGAAGATCGGCCAAAGATGAAAAAATATCAATTAAAAAACTTTATAGAAAAATAATTTCATTATCGGCAAATATATGTTATACTATCTCCAAAGGGTTATTCTGACCATTTTTTGGCTGGAAGGATCCGACAAAGAAATTTATGTACACAAACTGACAAAATAAGGAGAGAAAAAATGTTTGCAGATGAAAATGTGATTAGGATCAAGCATGATGTACTTTATGAGGTGGCAAAGCTGGCCTTTGAGGGCACTCTGGAGGAGGAAAGAGATCACCTGCCACGTAAGATGATACCCGGACCAACACCGCAGTTCCGTTGCTGCGTCTATAAAGAGCGTGAGATTATCCGTCAGCGTATTCGTCTGGCAGAGGGAAAAGCTCCTGGTCCGGAGGACAATGGAAATGTCGTTCAGGTTATTTCTTCCGCATGTGAAGACTGTCCGATTTCCAGTTATGTTGTAACGGACAATTGTCAGAACTGTCTTGGCAAGGCTTGTGTGAATGCATGTAAGTTCGGTGCCATCAGCCCGGGAGAGAAGCGTTCCCACATTGATGCCAATAAATGTAAAGAGTGTGGTATGTGTGCGAAGGCATGTCCTTACAATGCCATCGCTCATCTGAAGCGTCCATGTAAGTTTGCATGTCCGGTAGATGCCATTACATACAATGATCTTGGTATTTCCGTGATTGATGAGAGCAAATGTATCCGTTGTGGTCACTGCATCCATAAATGCCCATTTGGTGCCATCGGCTCCAAGACATTTATTCTGGATGTGATCGGTGCGCTGAAGGCAGGCAAGAAGGTCTATGGTATGGTAGCTCCTGCGACAGAGGGACAGTTCGGTCCTGACATTACCATGGAGAGTTGGAAGATCGCTCTGCAGAAGGTTGGTTTTGCAGATATGATCGAGGTTGGCCTCGGCGGAGATATGACCACACAGAGTGAGGCTGAGGAGTGGCTGGAAGCATACCATGCAGGTGAGAAAAAGACCACATCCTGCTGTCCGGCATTTGTAAATATGATCCGTAAGCATTATCCGGAGCAGGCAGACCTGATCTCCACTACGGTTTCACCAATGTGTATGATCTCCAGAATGCTCAAAGCCAAGGAGCCTGACTGCTATACCGTATTTATCGGTCCATGTATCGGTAAGAAGTCAGAGGTTGTGGATCAGCAGATCGAGGGCAATGCAGATGCTGTTCTTACTTACAGTGAGATCCGTGCCATTATGAAAGCAAAGGATGTTGAGCTGGAGCCGGCTCCAAACGAGTATCAGGAGTCAAGTACCTATGGTAAGCGTTACGGTAATGCAGGTGGTGTAACTGCTTCTGTGCTGGAATATATGAAAGAGACCGATCAGGAAGTGGATGCCAAGATATTCAAGGCCAACGGTGCCATGGAATGTAAAAAAGCAATGCTTCTGCTGAAAGCAGGCAGACTGCCGGAGGACTTCGTCGAGGGTATGATCTGCGAGGGCGGCTGTGTTGGCGGTCCGAGTGGCTATGCTGATCCAATGAAGACCAAGAAGGTCCGTGATAAGCTGATCGATGAAGCAGACGACAGAAGTATCACAGGCAATCTTAAGAATTATGATCTGAGTGCATTTGAGCAGCACCGCTAATTCAAACAATCAATAAAATGATATCAGGGAATGTTTCACTCCACAGGAATGAGACATTCCCTTTTCTTATGCAATGTATAGTCCCAAAATGATTTATTTCAAACTTCGCACAATTAATAGATGGATGCGCCCATAATAGTTCTTATGTCTGAAGAAAATGAATATAGATTTTTGCCTCAGGATGTCTGACAAAATTGTGAAGCTGTGACACCCAAATTGACGCAGATCAGTAGGATTTCTGAAAAGTCTTTGCTTTGCAATGTTTCGATGAATACGTGTCTGGACGACCGAGCCTCCAGAGTGGAATCAGTTATTTCGACAGGCACGCTCCCGCTACAATGCGCTACGCAGCACTACATAGCATCCTGCAAAACAGGATGCAAGTAGTGGCGAGCGCAAGTGCCTTACGAAACACCTGAATTCCACCCGGAGGCGAGTACGGGAAGACACGTTTATCGAACATCGAAACAGCAAAGCATTTAGACTTTTCGAAATCCGTAAGTGACAAGACAATTTTGGTGTCACCTGCTCACGGTTATTCAAATAATTTAAGGCAAAAATCATATTTACACTTTGGACATAAGAACTATTATGGGCGCGATCGAATGATCAGTGTGCGAAGTTTGGGGATTTTATTTTTTTACTTTTATGTATTGACATATGAAAAAGATTTGATACAATAGAAACAAATATATGAATGATTGTTCATATGATGAAAAAAACATGTATATTTGAAAGGATGGAAATCATTATGAAGAAGACGTATAAGATTGAGGTTGATTGTGCGAACTGTGCAAATAAGATGGAAGAGGCTGCAAAAGCTACAGATGGCGTAAAGGATGCCGTTGTAAACTTTATGACATTGAAGATGTCTGTAGAGTTTGAAGAAGGCAGCGAGCCAAAGGCAGTTATGCAGGATGTATTAAAGAATTGCAAGAAAGTAGAAGATGACTGCGAGATCTTCCTGTAATCGCTGCTAAAAAGCGGTCCGTAGGAAGGAGTGTGAATCTATGACAAAGAAACAAAAAAAGGCGTTGATCCGTATTATCATAGCGGTTGCGTTGGTGGGGCTGATCTCATTGCTGCCGGTAAAGGGATATATTCGGTTTGCCTTATTTATGGTTCCTTATCTGGTGATCGGTTATGATATTCTTCGCAAGGCGGTTAAGGGGATTATGAACCGTCAGGTGTTTGATGAGAATTTTCTCATGGCGGTTGCAACGATTGGAGCGATCGCTTTGGGGGATTATACCGAGGGCGTTGCCGTTATGATCTTCTATCAGATCGGAGAGCTGTTCCAGAGCTATGCAGTGGGCAAAAGCCGTCGCAATATCAGTGAGCTCATGGATATCCGGCCGGATTATGCTAATGTTGAGGGAGAAAACGGTGAGTTGGAGCAGGTGGATCCGGACGAAGTTGAAATTGGCAAAGTCATTGTTGTACAGCCGGGTGAGAAGGTGCCGATCGATGGTGTGATCATTGAAGGAAAAAGTACCTTAAATACAAGCGCATTGACCGGAGAAAGTCTTCCAAGAGAGGCGGAAGCAGGAGATGAGATCGTCAGTGGCTGTATCAATATGACAGGTGTATTACGGATCAGGACCACGAAGGAGTTTGGGGAGTCCACTGTTTCCAAGATATTGGATATGGTGGAAAATGCCAGCTCCAGAAAGTCCCGTTCCGAGAACTTTATCTCAAAATTTGCTCATTATTATACACCGATCGTATGTTACTGTGCAGCAGCACTGGCAGTACTTCCTCCGTTGGTAAGTATTCTGTTTCTGCATATTGCACCGGACTGGGGAGAGTGGATCTTCCGTGCATTGACATTTCTGGTTATCAGCTGTCCGTGTGCACTGGTTATCAGTATTCCGCTCAGCTTCTTTGCCGGGATCGGAGGTGCCAGCCGTTCGGGTGTATTGGTAAAGGGTTCCAATTATATGGAGACACTGGCGCAGACCAGCTGTGTTGTTTTTGATAAGACAGGTACATTGACACAGGGTGTATTTGCAGTATCTTCCATTTATCCGGAGGGGATGAGCGAGGATCAGCTGTTGGAGTATGCGGCACTGGCGGAGAGCTATTCCAGTCATCCTATCAGCCGTAGTCTGCAGAAGGCTTATGGCAAAGCGATCGACAAGAACCGCATTGCAGATGTGGAGGAGATCAGCGGCAATGGTGTAAAGGCTGCGATTGACGGAAAAGAAGTATCCGTTGGTAACGATAAGCTTATGAAAAAGCTTGGCGTTTCCTATAAGGAATTAAATGAAGTTGGAACTGTTGTTTACGTGGCGGTGGATCAGACCTTTGCAGGAAGTATCCTGATCTCTGATCAGCCAAAGCCGACAGCGGCAGCAGCAATCAAAGCATTGAAAAAAGCAGGTATCCGCAAGACAGTTATGCTCACAGGTGACCGGAAGAATGTGGCGGAGCATGTGGCAAAGGAGCTGGGACTTTCCGAATATTATGCGGAATTGCTTCCGGCTGATAAGGTCAGCGGCGTGGAGAAGCTTTTGAGCGAGCAGGGGAAAAAGGAAAAGCTTGCTTTTGTAGGCGATGGTATCAACGATGCGCCGGTGCTTTCCAGAGCAGATATTGGTATTGCCATGGGAGCCATGGGCTCCGACGCTGCTATTGAGGCGGCAGATATCGTATTGATGGATGATGATCCAATGAAGATTGCCAAGGCGATCAAGATTGCCAGAAAGTGTATCCGTATTGTTTATGAAAATATTTATTTTGCCATTGGCATTAAAGTGATCTGTCTGATCCTGGGTGCTCTCGGTATTGCCAACATGTGGGCTGCGATCTTTGCAGATGTGGGAGTTATGGTCATTGCAGTGCTGAATGCCATCAGAGCCCTGTCTGTAAAAAGACTGTAAAAGAAGATTGTGATGCACGGGGCAGATATGGTCCCGGCATCCTGTTACCTGGGCGTGGAGAACAGAAACCATGTCTTGACATCCCTCTCAGATTCCTACATACTAGAGATATTAGGGTCGAAAGCATTTCGCTTTTGTATCATATGTGGGAACTGAGGGGGATTTGTATATTATGAAACACGAACATATTGCATTGGACTGTTGTGACAGTGTTGAGGTACATCAGGAATTGTTAAATATAGTGAATGAGAAGCTGCCGCCGGAGGAAGTTTTATATGATCTGGCGGAGCTGTTTAAGGTGTTTGGAGATTCTACAAGGATCAGGATCTTATTTGTGCTTTTTGAAGCAGAGGTGTGCGTGTGTGATCTGGCCGCTGCGTTAAATATGACGCAGTCGGCGGTATCACACCAGCTGCGCATTTTGAAGCAGAATAAGCTGGTACGGAGCCGGAGGGAAGGAAAGTCTGTTTTTTATTCCCTTGCAGATGCCCATGTCCGGGCGATCATCGATCAGGGACTGGAGCATGTGGAAGAGGAGTAATGTGAAAAAAACGCGTTACAAATATTGTGCCTGCGGCCCAAAGTTTGCGGGTTGAGAAAGGAATGTAGGTTTAGGGTGATGAAAACAGATGATTTGGAAGATTTAAGAAAACATCCCATCGGAGTTTTTGATTCCGGTATGGGTGGGATCAGCGTGCTCCGGGAGCTTGTGAAAGTAATGCCTCATGAGGATTTTATATATTTTGGAGACTCTGTAAATGCGCCTTACGGTACGAAGAGGACCGAAGAAATACGGGAGCTGACGATCCATCATGTGGAAGGACTGATGGCGCAGGGAGCCAAGGGGATTGTTGTTGCATGCAATACAGCCACAAGCGCGGCGGTGGCTGTGCTTCGTAAAATGTATCCGGAGCTTCCGCTGGTGGGGATCGAGCCGGCGATCAAGCCGGCAGCAGTGCAGAATCCGGGTGCCAGGATCGTGGTGATGGCAACACCTATGACGATTCGCCAGGAGAAGTTTCAAAAGCTGATGGCACATTATGAGGATCAGATACGTATTGTCCCTCTGCCGTGTCCGGGACTCATGGAGTTTGTGGAGAGAGGTGATCTGGAAGGAGAGGATCTGCGTACATATTTACATGAACTGCTGGGAGAGGTTTCCAGAGAACCCATTGACGGTATCGTGTTGGGATGTACCCATTATCCCTTTGTGAGAAAAATGATACAGGAAATCGTTGGGGACAATGTTACCATCTATGATGGTGGTCCTGGGACAGCAAGGGAAATGAGGAGACGTCTGGCACAGAACGATCTGCTAAATCCACAGCAGGAGCAGGGGCAGGTGACATTTTATAACAGCCGGAATACGGAGGAGGAGCTTGCTTTATGCCGGTCTCTTTTTCGTGCATAGGGACGAAAGTATTTAAATATGGCAAAAATTAAGGGCAAAACATTTGTTTTGCCCTTTTTATGATCAAAACTTAATCCTCGGAATCTGTTTTTTCTGCAACGATCACACGGCAGGAGGCGGTGGTACCGTTTTGCAGGGTGGCTGTGATCACTGCGATTCCCGGAGACTTTGCCACGATTTTCTGAGCGGCATTGACTCTGGCAATCTTGGGGTCAGAGGACGAAAACACGGGGATTTCTGCCGTGATACTTGGACGCAGAGTGATCTTAACCCTCTTTCGGGTATTGGGTGACATGCGGATCTGCTGGCGGTTAAACTGCACGCTGGTAGCCTTAGGTGTTACGTTGATCTTGCAGGTCAGCTGGGTTGCCGTATTATTAAAAAACAGAAAACCCTTCTCCTTGATCTTTACCGTTATGGTAGCACGTCCTACACCTGTTCCGGTGCATTTGCAGCTGATACCATCTTCTCCGGGTTCAACGGAAACGGTATCATTAGAGCTGCTTTTGAAGGAAACTGTCTGATCTGTGATGCCGTCCACGGTCAGGGTGACGCTGTCATCTAAAAGCACATTGGCTGTCATCATATTTAATGAATATGGCGACTGCGCTTCCTTCTTTTTGCTGCGGGAGCTTTTTGCTGATGCAGATGTGGTATCTGCCAAAAGCGAAAACAGCAGAAGAAAAGCAATCACCTGATAGCGGAATCTTTTTTTCTTCATGAGAATCATACCTTTCTATAATATAAATCTGCGTATTGATCATCAATTTTTCTTTTGACATTAACAGAATATAGACTATCCATGGCAAAACCATGTCATCACAAAAGAAAAATTGCCATAATTTTTCCTTATTTTTATGGTAAACTATGTATAAATAATTCAAAAATGCCGGGAAATAATATATACATAATGAAAATGCTTATGGCAGGAAGGGAGAAAATATGCAGTACATATTGATTGCAGATGATAATAAGGATATCACAGATATTCTGGCGGCTTATGTGCAGAAAGAGGGATACCAGCCTGTGATCGCAAAGGATGGACTGGAGGCGGAAAGGCTCTTTGAGGAGTATCAGCCTCTTGCGTTACTGCTGGATGTGATGATGCCGTTAAAGGATGGGTATGAGGTTTGCCGGACGATACGCAGGGAGTCCAGTGTCCCTATTATATTGATCACTGCCCGGGGAGAAGATTACGATAAGATCATGGGTCTGGATATCGGTGCGGATGATTATATTGTAAAACCATTCAGTCCGGGAGAGGTTATGGCGCGTCTCCGGGCGGTTCTTCGGAGGATCACTCCACAGCAGGAAACAAAGGAACAGGAAGGTGTGATCCGCATCAAAAATCTGTATATTAATCTGGATGAGTACACCTTTAAGGTAGATGACCAGAGGATCCCATTGACCAAAAAAGAAATCGAAACCATGTGGACACTGGCAGGACATCCCAATAAAGTTTTTACCAGGGATAATCTTCTCGACAGTTTGTGGGGGTACGACTATTACGGAGACAGCCGTACGGTAGATTCTCATATTAAGAGGCTTCGTTCTAAGCTGGATTCAGTGGAACATCCGGACTGGAGCATTAAGACCATCTGGGGTGTGGGATACAAATTTGAGGTTGAAGATATGGATTAAGGAAAGTGGAGGAAAGATGAAGCGTTTAATGCGTCTGTTTCGCAAAAATGACATAATTATCCGGATCTATCTGTCCTTTGTTGTTGTATTGGCTTTGACCGTGACTCTGATCGGTGTTATTTTTCTGAAGCTGTATGAGACCAATTATATGCGCTCTTATACAGATACATTGACCAGACAGGGAGCTGTGATCGCCAAAAAGGTTGGAAAACTGGCCAGAAATCAAAATACCAACAGGTTTTCCCGCTATGCATCGGATATCGATGAGCTGCAGCGTGCGGATGAGGTCGATGTATGGATCGTCAGCAATGAAAAAGCCCAAAAACCATTGGCAAGCGATTATACAAATGCAGATACCGGAAGCCTTACCCCGGAGATGTATGACGTGCTGCAAAAAGCATTTCAGGGACAGAAAGCATACAATTCCAACTTTGACAAGATCTATGGTATGGTGATCCTGCGAACGGCGATTCCGATCTACGTAGAAAAGGATTCCGAAGAGGCAGCAGGGGCGGTCATGATGGTCAGTATGCTTGACCGGCAGCAGATGGGGGTGCGTCAGGGAAAAAATCTGTTGACCCTCAGTGCGGTCATGGCATTGATCATATCCTACATCATTGCGCTGGGAGCTTCCAAATATTTATCCAGACCACTGGCGAGGATACGCAGGGACATACTGCGCCTTGTAGATGGAGATTACAGTGAACATCATATCGTCAAAAAGGATACCCAGCTGGGACAACTGGAAAATGCGCTGGATGAACTTGCAGGGCGGCTGCGGCAGATCAATGAGGAGAGAAAAAATCTGGACCGGGTGCGTCAGGACTTTTTTGCAAATGTATCCCATGAGCTGCGGACGCCGATCACAGTACTGCGGGGGTATTCGGAATCTCTGGCAGATGGCGTTGTGACGGGAAAGCAGCAGGAGCAGGAGTATTATCAGCGTATGGTACAGGAATGTCAGGGCATGGAGCGGTTGGTTGGAGATCTTTTTATCCTTTCCAAAATGCAGAATCCTGATTTCCGGATTGAAAAAGAACCTGTCAGCCTGATACAGATATTTGGGGATGTAGTGCGTCATGGGCGCATCCTGGGACGGGATAAGCAGATTCAGATTGAGGTGGATATGCCTGAGGATGAACCGTGTCTGATCCTGGGAGATTATGACAGGCTTCGTCAGATGTTTCTGATCATTGTTGACAATGCGGTGAAGTTTTCCCATGAACATGGCGTGATCGAAATCTCTCTGAAGAGACACCCGGAGAAGGATATTGTTCGCCTGATGATCGAGATCAGAGATTATGGAATTGGGATCTCAGAGGATCAGCTGCCGTATATCTTTGAAAAGTTTTATACCTCCAAGCTGCGGCAGAATCAGAACGGAACAGGGCTTGGGCTGATGATCGCCAAACAAATAGCCCTTCGCCATGATGGAGACATTTCGGTAGAAAGTCAGCCGGGCGAAGGGACAGTATTTAAATTCTCATTTATAGAATGTTCTGTAGAGGATGCTGAAAACTTATAAACAGATGGCTATGGTATCGAGTGTCTGTTGCAGATCCTCCTGCGTATGTGCCAGTGAAAGGAACATTGCCTCGAATTGTGCCGGTGCGATATAGATACCATGGGAAAGCATCTGATTGCAGTAATGGGCATAGGCGGAGACATCCGATTTCTTTGCGCTGGAGTAGTCGGTGACGGGAGTTTCTGTAAAAAACAGACTTCCGATAGAACCCACATGATTGACCTGCCAAGGGAGGTCCTTCCGGAGAAGGATCTCCTTTATTTTATTGAAAAATTCGTCTGCCGTATTGTTTAATTGTGTGTAATACTCCGGATGCTCCTTTAAGATTGTGAGCTGGGTAATACCGGCTGCCATTGCCACGGGATTGCCGCTCAGGGTACCGGCCTGATACACATTGCCTACAGGAGAGACCTGTTCCATAATATCCCGGCGGCCGCCATATGCGCCAACAGGCATACCGGCGCCGATGATCTTGCCGAAGGTGGTCAGATCCGGCTTGATATCATAATATCCCTGGGCACCGGTGAGGGACAGGCGGAAGCCTGTGATCACTTCGTCGAAGATCAGGATACTTCCGTACTGATCACAGATATACCGGAGGCTTTGGAGAAAACCGGGAGCAGGAGGAACAACGCCCATATTGGCGGCAACAGGTTCCACGATGATGGCGGCGATCTGTTCGCCGTAACGCTCAAAAAGAGTGCGGACACTGTCCGGATTATTGTACTCTGCTGTCAGGGTATCACTGGTCACGGAAACCGGCACACCGGAACTGTCCGGCACACCTGCGGTCATTACGCCGGAGCCAGCTTTGACCAGCAGACCGTCAGAGTGACCGTGGTAGCAGCCGGTAAATTTGATGATCTTATCTCTTCCCGTATATCCTCTGGCAACACGGATCGCACTCATAACGGCTTCTGTGCCGGAGTTGACCATGCGTACCATGTCGATGGAAGGAACGATATCGCAGATCAGCTTTGCCATTATAACCTCCGGTTCTGTGGCGGCGCCAAAGCTCAGACCATTGGTACATGCCTCCAGTACAGCCTGCATAGTGGCGGGATGATTGTGACCGAGGATCATAGGACCCCAGGATCCGATGAAATCGATATATTGGTTTCCGTCTTCGTCCCACATATAGGCCTTATCGGCTTTTGCGATAAAGCGCGGGGTACTGCCGATGGACCCAAAGGCCCGGACGGGAGAATTTACTCCGCCCGGAATATATTTAACGGCTTCCTGAAAAAGTGATTCTGATCGTGTCATGAGATGACCCTCCTTTATTATATTTCTATTTCAAAAAATATATATTGCTGTTGTTGACCGGCGTGATCAGCAGTGTCAATATAATTATTTCCTACAGTGATAGATCCATGATATTTATCCACAAAGGATTTCAGGACATTCAATCCAAGTCCATGCCCGGTAAACTCTTTTTTGCTGGTATACCGTGGGGAGAAAATATCGTGAACAAACTTTCCTGTGACCAGAGGTCCCGGGTTTTCCACGGTTATGAAAAATGGACTGTTGGAGCCGGACCGCTTGCCCAGGGTAACATAAATGTTATCGTTTTCATGGGAAGCTTCGAGGGCGTTGTCAAGAAGAATACCGACGATGTCCACAATTTCCGTATCGGAGCAGGGACTGTGATAACGGTAATCATTTACCTTGACGATCATTTTCATGCCGGCAGATTTTGCCTCATGAAACTTGCAGTAAAACAGGCTGGCGAGCAGCTTATTTTCTATATGCAGAAAAGAGTATGATTCGGTATCCACAGCGTTTTCGGCAAAATTGGAATAACTTTTCAGCGCATGGGAAAGGGAATCGTAATCGTGATAGGAGTCCGACAGATGTATCAGGGATGCAAGCTGATTGTTATAAAGATGCTGCTGCTTCTGGATATTCTGGATCATATCATTGAGGATCGGCATGTAAGTCTCATAATCCGAAATAGCCTGTTTTCGTCTTTGGTCTGCGAGGCTTTGCATAATGATCAGAGCCCCCAGAAAAGAAAAAATCGCAATAGATGCAATGGTGGGCATCAAAAGTCCCAGACTTAACTCGTTATATCTTAAGCTCAGCGCAGAGATGATCAAAAGGATCACGATCAGCACCAAAGAAGAGGAATAAGATACATTTTCCAGATTATTCATCCATTTGCGGACCGGCAGAAAACGAAGGACCGGGATCAGGACCAGACAGCCGAAGACGACAATGGACAGAGAAGCGGGATCGTCATACCCACTGGAATCGCATGGGATATGGAGCAGATTGTACAGAACGATAAAAAACACCTGACAGACAGTTTCGATGAGATAACCGCATATTACCACATTCAGACATTGGCTGATGGATTTGGAGGTGTTAAAATAAATAAACAGAAAGTACAGACTTAATATGAGAAAAAGTCCGATGACGATCCACTCGTTGTCATAAAATTGTATAATGATCGCCAGACAATACATGATAAAAAAACTGATACCTGCAGACCAGGGATGTTTTTTCTGCAGGGCGAGTTCTCCTGTCAGATAAAGCATGCATACAGCGTAAGCCCCGATCTGCAGGACGTTTACCAGTAAATACGGGATCATGATAGACACGGTGAAATCCTCCTTTCTGTTATATGCTGCTACTCAAGATAAAAAACTTTTCCATAGGGAATATCGTCCTCGATTTCCTTGATGTGGAGTGTCCGTTCCTTTGGATTGGCTGAGTGGATATATTTTTTATTAACGATAAATGATTTATGGCAGCGCACAAAATGTTCCGGAAGGATGTCGGCCAGAGATTTCATGGTATATTGTCTGGAACAGATCTCTCCGTGTTTTGTGGCATAAAGCATATTTCTGCCAAAAGCCTGTATAAAATAAATATCATTTGTATTTAATTTCATGAAAATGCCGTCCGCTGTTTTGAGACGGATCGAACAATTGGTTTTTAAGATCTGATCCAGTTGGTAAAACACATCCTCCTGGCGAAAGGGCTTTAGCAGATAAGCATAACAGTGCAGCTGATTTAATGCCTCATATATATAATGGGGAAAACTCGTGGTAAAGATCACGGGAGTTTCTCTGTAAGAGGAATTTTCCGACAGATATTTTGCAAAAGCCAGACCATCTTTATTCTCAGTAGTTTCATCCAGAGCGATATCTACAAAAAAAGCAGTATAGTGGATGGAATCATCCAGTTTTTTTAATGCCGAGTTCAGATCCGATGCGACAAAGCAGTTCAGATTGATAGGATAATGGTTGATCATATCCACAAGATTCTGCGAAAAAGCAGGATTATCTTCCAATATAAAAACGGATGGATTCATTTGTAGGGCTCTCCTGTTCGTAAAGTTCTTTTTGTTATTTTCATATTGAAAATACACGTATATTATTCGTATCGTATTGTATCACTTTTGGGACACATTAAGCAATTGTTTTTATGATATTTAAATTTACGAAAATGATTTCATGACCAAAAACAGGCATTTCATGACAAAAAGCTAGAAAAAAAGAAAGTGCCGTGATAATATGTTGGATATCGGGTGACGAGTAAAAGATGATTAGGGCAGGAAATGTCGCATGACATTTTCCAAGGGAGTGGAGAGTGTTAAGATACATAAAGGATTCTGAGCGGACAGGAGAATCCCGCCGGCATATCTAAGCCGGAGATAAAGCAGCCATACGGATCAGAGTGATCTGTCTGGCTGTTTTATTTTTTGTTACACTTTTTATGGAGATAACTTTCTTTTTTTTCTGAAGGATGATATAATTGTTTTACAGGGGATTTTTTGGGAACAGTACGGGGAGAAGGTACAAAGGAATACACATAAAGAAAGGATGCAGGGGGCAGACATTATGTGGCAAAGATTATTTTTTAGTTCCCTCGCTGCAACATCGGCAAGAAACATATTTATGACGATCATTGCAGTGTTGATCGTGCTTGTGGTCATGCTGTGTGCGGGCATTGTTTTTTTTGCTATTCAATTTAAACGCGTGTATGGGGAAAAGGAAAGATATGATCTGATCGCAGCACAGAATGAAAGTATCTGGTTGGATTATACATTTTCACCGCAGCACCTGACCGTGACAGGGGACATTGGGCAGTTTACAGGGTTTGATATGCTGGATTTTATGGGGGTTGAAGTCTATGATATCTATAACTGGGTCAATGAGGAGGCAACTCCGGTTCGTTCGGCCATACGTAACTTCTTTGACAGCGGAGAGAAATATTTCAAGACGGATCTTCTGATCCGGAGGCTGGATGATACATATGCGTGGTATGCAGTTACAGGCACTCTGGTCAAGAATGAAAAGAATCAGAAAAACAAAAGATTTGTGATCCGTATGGAAAATGTTGATTCTCAGATAAGTCAGGAGAAAGAGCTGACGGAGATGGCAGAAAATGATCTTCTGACCGGTATCTTAAATAAAAAGACAATGGAAAGCAGGGTGTCTGCTCAGATGGAGTATCGTATCGGCAGTGAAAAACTCGTCTTTTTTATGATCGATCTGGACAATTTCAAGGAAGTCAATGACAATCTGGGGCATGCATATGGCGATAAAGTGTTAGTGGAGACTGCCGGCAAAATAAAAAAGGTATTTCCGGCCAATGCACTGATCGGACGTCTGGGAGGCGATGAGTTCGCTGTTTTTGCACCATTTGATGCATTTGATCAGGAAAACCTCACAGAGTATATGACCAAAAAGGGAGAACAGCTTTGTGAAAATCTGAAGGCAGAGTATTCCAATGGAGATATTGCTGTGCAGGTTTCGGCAAGTATTGGTATAGCATCTGCACCGATTGACGGGGAAGATTTTATGTCTGTTTATCAGAAGGCGGATAAAGCATTATACTTATCAAAACGATCCGGAAAAGACAGATACAATCTGTTCCAGCACAGTGCGGCAGATGAGTAGATAACAGATCAGAATGGAGGTTCATATGACAAGCGAGTATGCATATGATGTGGTTGCGGCTGTATTTTTAGCCGTGATTTCTATAAGCTACAAAAAGAAGAATTGGCTGGATCTGTATATGAATCGCTGTTTTAACCAGCTTTTGCAGGCTGGTGTGCTTTTTACCATAGTAGATATCGCAGTCAATATATTTTGCGAGTTTGTATTTCCGGAGAGCAGATATGCCTGCAATCTGGATTTTGTGATCCCGAGGGTCGCTATGGTCTGGATTGCCATGTTTTATTTTCAATATTGGCATGGTCTTTGCGGACACAGGGTCATTGTCAAAAGTATACGTTTTCTGGAGATGATCCTGCCGGCCTGTGTGGCAACGGCACTTGTGGTATCCAGTCCGGTCACGCATCTGGTATTCTGGTATGATTTCCAGGGGATCTGTCATAGCGGACCGCTCAAGAACCTTACATTTCTGGTAGTCAGTATTTACTTTATCGGGGCATGCTTTACGGCGATTCATTCTTCGTCCTCTGATTCCGTATTCAGGGGGCTGATATGCGTGATATTGTGTGTGCAATATGATATTATAGTTTTAATACAGCATACGTTTTTAAAGGGCAGTTACCTGTTAGCCTTTTATGGAGTGGCAGTTATGATCTTTGTATGTTATCTGCTGTACCAGAATCTGGACCGTTATTCTGACCGGATCAGCGGAGGATTTTCCAGGGCAGGTTTTCGCAAGGTCATTCAGGAAAAGTTTAAGTATCGTCAGAGATTTAGCTGTCTGTTCATTGCGATACAAAATTATCAGAATATTCTGAGTATCTGTGAAGAGGACGAGCTTTCCGGTGTTATGGGGGAGATTGGTGGAATCCTCCGTCAATATGGAGGAGAACATAATCAGTTCCATATTCACGGTGCCGATTTTGCCGTGCTTCAGAGGAGGGAAGAGGACAGTGTAGCTCTTTATGAGGCGGTTTCACAGAGACTTCCGGGGACTGTGAGGATCAACAACAAAAGCATTCCGATCAGTTATGGATTTTATATGCTTACTCTTGAGGAGGCCGCATACGACCAGTCAGAGTTTTACAAGATGGTTGCCAGCATGAAAAAGATGCTGAGGGAACAGCTCCACGACAGGCAGCTTCTGCGCTATGAGGGAGAGGTTCGCCGGAATATCGATCTGGAGCTTCAGATCAGCCGTATGTTGAAGAAGATCATGCAGGATAAGCAGTGTGATATCTGCATTGCTCCGATCGTTGACAGCAGCACGGGGAAAAGACATGCGGTAGAGGCAAAGATTTATATGCTTCGGGAAAATGGTAAGCCGATTCCGGAAGGAGCGATCTGGGCTGTTGCCAAGGAAATGGGTTATGTTCGGGAGCTGGGGCGTATCACGCTGGAGAGTGCTTTGAAAATGGCCCGGGATGAAAGGATCCTGGAGCATGGGTTCAAAAAGCTTATTATCAATGTAACTCCGCTTCATATCAGTTCGGAGACAGTGATCCGGGAATATCGTTTTCTGGCAAAAAAATATGAGTTTCCTTTAAACCGGCTCTGTCTGGAGATGACAGAGGATATGAGTGTTCCTTTTGAACGGCTGGAGAAGTATATCAATGACCTGATCAGTGAAGGGGTAACAGTGGTACTTGACCGTTACGGTGACAATGTATGTAATCTTCAGGGGATCATGAGGATGCCTTTCGGTGTTGTAAAGATCAGTGAAAAAATGGTGGAGAGATATTGCTCCGGAGAGAGTGATGTTTTGAAATATCAGATCAATATGCTTCATGACAATGGATGGGATATTTGTCTGGAGGGCATTGACAATGAAAAGCGTTATGAAGAGGTAAAGAAACTGGGAGATATCTCATATTTTCAGGGGAGATATTATTCCGGAGTCCTGACACCGGAGAGGATACATATGTATATGGAGGAAGTATAATGGAGGTACAGATACATTATGAGCTTGCGGCAATGACATTTATGATGGTCGCAACGCTGGTGTTTTTTAAACAAAGACATTTGCGTGTGTATAGGAGCAGTCTGTTTTTCTGGCTTATGCTGCTGGGAGTTGTGACTGCTGTTTGTGATGTCTTTTGTGGGATCGTGATGTATCATCCCGTGCCTGTTTTATTAGGATATATTGTGCAGACAGTCTTTTTGGTTGTCTCCATGATCTACTCGGTTACGTATTCTCTGTATGCGATGGAGCTGCTTCACAGGCTGGATTATATCGGCGGTACGAAACGTAAGGTTTTATGGTGTGTTCCCTTTGCAGTGGGAGTGATCGCAATTGCAGTGATGCCTTTTACGGGGATGTTGTATTCGTTTGATCCTCAGGGGGTATTTCATAGAGGAAACTGGTACTATTTGATTGAATCCATCTGTATTATTTACATACTGATCCCTTTGGTGCTGATGCAGCGGGTTTCCTTTGTTTCAAGAAGGATCAAGAAATGGATCATTGCGATCCCTGTGGCAGTGGTCACTGCCAAGGTACTGCAATACACGTTATTTCCCAACTTTTTGTTTGCTTATGCGGTAAACAGTGTTGTTGTTTTCTGCTGTTATCTGTTTTTGCAGAATTCCGATTATTACATGGATGAAGTGACCGGTTTTTTCAAGATGCATGGTTTTGAAGAAACTGTTCGTGAAAAAATGGCTTATAAAGAGGAGTGTTCAGTGCTGATCATTCGGATCATCAACTATAATGCCATGACAGAGATGTATGAGGACTCCAAGCTGACAGCGATTCAGGCGGCTATGGCAGAGCTGATGCAGAAGGAGTGCGGAGACAAGGATTATTATCATATTGCTGCTTCTACGTTTGCGATACTGCTCCCCAATGAAAAGGAGACGAGAGAGGTACATCAGCGTTTTGTTGATGTGATGCCCAAGATATGGACGATCGATGGAGAAGAAATTGTCCATGAATATTGTTTTTATGAGGTAAATATTCTCGATGACTGTGATTCCGTTGACGAGCTTTTACAGCGGGTGGCATATGCGAGGTCGGATCATCAGGGTCACCACAAAGCAGGAGAATTGATTCCGCTGACCCACGATGCTGTGAAGCCGGCAGAGGAAAAGCAGATGGTGGCAGAGCTGGTGGAACAGGCAGTCATTGACAATAGCATCGAGATATATTTTCAGCCGATCTATTCTCTGGAAAAGGGGCGGGTCACTTCTCTGGAGGTGCTGTCCCGTTTAAAGGACAAGGATAAAAAATTTATCAATCCGGAGTTTTTTATTCATGTAGCGGAAGAGAACCGGGATATCATTGCTCTGGGAGAACAGATCTATCGCAAGGCATGTATATTTGCAACCCAGAACCATATCTTTGAAATGGGGATCGATGATATCAATATCAATCTGTCGCCGGTACAGTGTTGTTATGAAGAGCTTGCACAGGACCTGATCCGTATTGCAGGAGAATACGACATCCCTATGTCAAGGATGCATCTGGAGATTACAGAGAGCGGTATTATGGATAAGGAAGAGATAAGGGAAACTCTGGAGACGCTTCGCTCCTCCGGAGCTAAGATCGCTCTGGATGATTTTGGAACGGGTTATTCCAATGTCAGCAGTATTGTGAGTCTGCCGGTGGATTTCGTCAAGATCGATAAGAGCCTTGTGTGGTCCTATGGAAGAGGAGAGAATAAATATCTTGATCAGCTTGTACCGATGATACATGCAGAAGGAAAAAGGATTATTTCGGAGGGTATTGAGACACAGGAACATATTGATATTTTTAAGCGATTGAAGGGAGATTTCCTGCAGGGATATTTTTATTCAAAACCGCTGCCGGAGAGAGAGTTTTTGCAGTATCTGCGCGAAACCAATGGGATATCCGGGTGATGGAATGATCTAACCGGCAAATGATGAGCAGGAAAACGGAAACATGGAAACGATAGAGGATATAAATGGAGGAAGACATGGAAACGATCAATGTATTGGCATTTGACCTGGGGGCCAGCAGCGGAAGAGGTATGCTGGCACGCTTTGATGGCACAAAGATTACTCTGGAGGAGATTCATCGGTTTCCTCACAACTTTTCTGTACTGAATGGCAGAGCATATTGGAATATTATTTCTCTTTATGAGGAAATGAAAGAGGGAATGCGCCTCTGCAAGGAACCTCTTTCCGGTGTGGGATTTGATACCTGGGGCGTTGACTGTGGTATGATCGATGCACAGGGCAATCTGCTTGGTATGCCGGGGAGTTACAGGGATGCTGCGCTGGATCAGGACAATATGGAGTCCGTTCTGGCTGCGTTTGTTCCTTCCGAGCAGGACCACAAAAAAGCAGTGCAAAAAGGCGAGGAGTATGCGTTTGAACAGACAGGGATCGCCAGTCTGGCATACAATACATTATATAAGCTGTGCTATCTGCAGAAAGCCATGCCGGAGCAGATGAAGGCAGCAGACAAGATTTTATTTATGCCCAATCTGATCGAGTATTTGTTTTCGGGGGTGGTACACAGCGAGTATTCCATTGCTTCTACCTCCCAGCTTCTGGACATGAAGGAAAAGAAATGGGCGCTGGAGCTGCTGCAGAAGGCAGGGATCGATCCGTCTCTGTTAGCACCGTTGGATTATGCAGGAAAAGATCTGGGATCGCTCAAGCCGGAGATTGCCCGGGAAGTAGGCCAGGAGAATCTCCATATTTTGTCGGTATCCGGACACGATACTGCCTGTGCCGTGGCTGCTGTGCCTGCAGGAGAGGAAGAGTTTACATTTTTATCCAGTGGAACATGGTCGCTGATGGGGATTTCATCCAAGACCATGCTGCAGGGAGAGCAGGTGATCCACGACAAGATTTCCAATGAAGGAACCTGGGACGGAGGATACCGCCCGACCGTTAATATTATAGGACTTTGGCTCAATCAGGAGCTGCGCCGCAGTTTTCAGAGAGAAGGCAAGGAGTACAGCTTTGCCCGGATGAATGAAATGGCGGCAGCGGAGAAGCCGTTGCAGAGCTTTATTCGTCCGGATGATTTTATGCAGCCGGGGAATTATCCGGAAAAGATACGGGCATATTGTGAAAAGACAGGTCAGCCGGTACCTCAGACAGACGGGGCATTGATACGCTGTGTGCTGGAAAGTCTTGCGATGCGCTACCGTCAGGTGTATCAGAGCTTAAAGCCGTATATCACATGGGAAGAAAAGCTTTATATAGTGGGAGGCGGCGCTCAGAATCAGGTGTTGAACCAGTTTACGGCAAATGCCCTTGGCATACCGGTGATCACGGGAGCCAGTGAGGCAACTGCTGTGGGAAATATTATGGAGCAGCTCTATGCATTGGGGGCTTATAAAACAAGAGAAGAGAAGTGTAATATTCTTGCAGCTTCCTTTGAAACGGCGGAATATCTGCCTCAGGAAACGGAAGTTTGGAATAAAGCATATGAGCGTTTTGAACATTTATATCAGTAGAGCAGAACGTGGCAGCTTTTGAGGTGATATTACAAAATGACAGAATAGTAAGGACAACCGGTAGAGCCGGGGGTTCTTGCTATTTTTGTGTGTATGGGAAAATGCCCGTGACGCAGTGTGGATCAAGGGAAAAACTTTTTGTATTCGGATTTTACATTTTGACAGATTTTGGGTATAGTATACATAGAGAAAGTTTGAAATATTGAGTAAGACATATGGAGGTTTTTATGGCATCAAAGATTAAAAGCATACAGGAGATAAAGATACCGGACACATATACACTGGAGCAGTCGGCGGCAATTCCGGAGATTGACAGTTTTGCACTGGCATTGCGTCATAAGAAGAGCGGGGCAAGAGTTCTCTTTCTGAGCAATGAAGATAACAATAAAGTATTTTCCATCGGTTTCCGTACTCCGCCCAAGGATGCGACAGGTGTGCCGCATATTATAGAGCATACGGTGCTGTGCGGCTCCAGAGAGTTTCCGGCCAAGGATCCCTTTGTGGAGCTGGTGAAGGGTTCGCTGAATACCTATCTCAATGCCACTACCTATCCGGACAAGACATTGTATCCGGTAGCGAGCTGCAATGACAAGGATTTTCAGAATCTGATGCATGTATATATGGATGCGGTTTTTTATCCGAATATCTATAAGCATGAGGAGATATTCAAACAGGAGGGCTGGCATTATGAGTTGAACTCGCCGGAGGAGCCTGTAACCTACAATGGTGTTGTGTTTAATGAGATGAAGGGTGCGTTCTCCTCTGCGGACGGAAAGCTGGAGCGTTTCGTAATGAACGGACTGTTTCCGGACAACACCTATGGCAATGAATCCGGTGGAGATCCGGCCAATATTCCGGATCTTACTTATGAGGAGTATCTGGACTTCCATCGTCATTATTATCATCCGGTCAACAGCTATATTTATCTGTACGGTGATATGGACATAGAGGAGAGACTGGAGTGGATGGACCAGCATTATCTCAAGGATTTTCCGGCAATTGAGCTGGATTCATCGATTCCTCTGCAAAAGCCGTTTACCCGGATGAAGGAGTTAGAGACAGAGTATGCTGTTTCGGAGAATGAGGACAGTGATGAAAAGACATATTATGCTTTTGCGGCCGCGATGGATATCACTCTCGATGTAAAGGTCTGCAAGGCCTTTGAGATTCTGGCTTATGTTCTGGCTGAGATGCCGGGAGCGCCTCTCAAGCAGGCTCTTTTGGATGCCGGGATCGGTACGGATATTGATGTGGATTTCTGCGATATCCTGCGCCAAAGTTATTTTGCGTTGACTACACAGAATGCCAAGGCCGGGGACAGACAGCGCTTTTATGATATAATCCGCAGCACCCTGCAGGAGCAGGTGGAGCATGGTCTTGACCAGAAGGCGTTAGAGGCGGCCATCAACGCCATGGAATTTAAGGAGCGTGAAGCGGATTACGGCATGTTCCCGAAGGGATTAGTCTATGGGCTGAATACTATGAAAACCTGGCTCTATGATGACAAGATGCCATATGATGCACTTTGTTTCCAGGACACCTATGAATTTTTGAGAACGAAGTTGGGAACCGGCTATTATGAGGAGCTGATCGAGAAATATCTGTTAGATAATCCTCACGCTGTTCTGGTGGAAATGAAGCCGAAAAAGGGACTGTCCGCCGAGGCAGAGCAGAAGGAAAAGGATCGTCTGGCTGCATATAAAGCATCCCTGTCTGAGGATGAGATACAGCAGTTGATCGAGGACACCAAAGCACTCAAGGCATATCAGGAGGAGCCGTCACCGAAGGAGGTGCTGGAAAAGATACCAATGCTCTCCAGAGAAGATATTGGCAAAGAAATTGCACCAATTTACAATAAAGAGGTGACTTTATGTGATATTCCGGTCATGCATCATGATATCCACACCAATGATATTGTTTATCTTGATCTGTTGTTTGATGTGGATGACTGTCGGGAATACATGCCACAGATGAGCTTTTTAAAGACACTGCTTGGCTATATGGATACCGCTTCCCACAGTTACAGCAGTCTGGATACCGAGATCAATTTTCACACCGGCGGTATCGGCGCTGATGTGAATTTCTATCGTCTGTATGGTGAGGAGGATGCCTGCAAGGTTCGCTTCGAGATGAGTACCAAGGTGCTTCGCAGCAAGCTTTCCGAGGCGCTGGAGCTTATGGCGGAGATCATGTTCACCACAAGCTTTGATGATGAGAAGCATCTTCGCGAGGTGGTAGCGGAGGCTCGTTCCCGTAAAAAGATGAGTCTGATGTCTGCCGGTCATCAGGCGGCAATGCTTCGTGCAATGTCTCATTTATCAGAAGTAGACTGGCTGACAGAGCAGTACGGTGGTTATGGTTATTATCAGTATCTGGCAGCTCTTGATGATCATTTTGATCAGGAGAAGGAGAGACTGCAGAAGGGATGTCTGGCGTTGCTGCACAAAATCTTCCGGCGTGCCAATATGACCATATCATGTACGACAGACCAGCAGGGGCTTCAGGCGTTGGATCAGGAGCTTCCGGCATTTCTTACAAAGCTGGAGCAGTTTGAAAAGAAAACAGATATTGACCGGCCTGACGATGTAATGATGCCATTTAAGAGAGAAGCTGGACAGAAAAATGAAGCGATCATGACACCGGCAGAGGTACAGTATGTGGCGCTGGCCGGAAAATGCAATGATATGTCCGGCATCAAAAAAGGAGTGTTGGACGTAGTACGTCATTTATTAAACTTTGGATATCTGTGGAATGAGGTTCGTGTCAAGGGCGGAGCATATGGTGTTTCCTGCCAGATGATCCGGAACGGAGAGGGCTTCTTTACTTCGTACCGGGATCCGGGACTGGAAAGTACTTTGGAAGCATACCGCAAAGCGGCGGCTTTTCTGCGATCCTTTGAGACAGAGGAAAGAGAGCTGTTAAAAACCATCATTGGCACCATCAGTGGTCTGGATACGCCAAAACCACCGGCATCCAGAGGTAAGCGTTCCATGGGGATTTATCTGTCGCAGATTCCGCCGGAGATCTTACAGCAGGAAAGAGATCAGGTGCTGGCATGCTCTCAGGAGGATATCCGTGCGGCAGCAGCAATGGTAGAGTCCATCGCAGAGCATGGTAATATTTGTGTAATAGGTAACGAAAATCATATCAAAGAACAGAGCCGGCTTTTTGATGAGCTGATGACTTTATAATACAAGGAGAGAAATATGGCTAAAAAACAAGAATTCCGATCCGGTTTTGTGACCCTGATCGGACGCCCTAATGTAGGAAAATCAACCCTGATGAATCGTATGATCGGACAGAAGATCGCGATCACCTCCAACAAGCCCCAGACGACCCGGAACAGGATCCAGACGGTATATACAGATGAGAGGGGACAGATCATCTTTCTTGATACACCGGGGATCCACAAGGCGAAGAATAAACTGGGAGAATATATGGTATCTGTGGCAGAGCGCACCCTTCGTGAGGTAGATCTGATCCTCTGGCTGGTAGAGCCTACGACATTTATCGGCGCAGGAGAGCGTCATATTGCAGAACAGCTCAAAGGGGTCAAGACGCCTGTATTTCTGGTGATCAATAAGATTGATACCGTAGCGAAGGCGGAGATACTTACATTTATAGATGCCTATAAGGATATAGCGGACTTTGCGGAGATCATTCCTGTTTCCGCTTTAAAAGGCGAGAATACAGATGAGCTTCTGGAGTCAATGTTCCGTTATCTGGAGGCAGGACCTCAGTATTATGATGAAGATACCATTACTGATCAGCCGGAACGCCAGATCGTATCTGAGCTGATCCGGGAGAAGGCATTGCGCAATCTCAGCGATGAGATCCCTCATGGAGTGGCGGTAGCCATTGACCGTATGAAGGAACGTCCGGGCGGTACATTGATCGATATTGATGCAACGATCGTTTGTGAGCGCAATTCCCATAAGGGGATCATTATCGGAAAGCAGGGCTCTATGCTCAAAAAAATTGGTACAGATGCCCGCAGGGATATTGAGGCCCTGCTGGACTGTAAGGTCAATCTGAAATTATGGGTTAAGGTAAAGAAGGATTGGAGAGACAGTGATTTTCTGATCAGGAATTTTGGTTATCGATCCGAGGGACAGGAGGAATAACGATATGAAAAAGATAAAAAGCATTTTGACGGTTGGAAGTATTGCGGGTATTCTTTTTGCCGTGACAGCGGTAGTAAATATAACCAATATGCCGCAAAAATCTATGGCGGCAGTTACTGCGACACCGGCGGCATCTGCATCTGCGACCACAACACCGCGGACGACAGCATCTGTCTCGTCTTCCGCTTCGCCGAATCCGTCTGCGTCTGCAACAGCATCCGCGGCTCCGAGTACTTCTCCGACAGAAGAACCGGCTATGTCTGTAATGAATGCACCCATAGAACAGAAGATAACCAAAAAAGGACTCATTTACGAATATACAGCCACATATGCCCATTTGATCGGCTGTACCAACACTGCAAAACAGAAAAAAAGTATCCATGTACCTGCAAAGATATGTGTACAGGATATATATTATGATGTGACAATGATTGATTACGAGGCGTTTCAGGGCTGCAGTAAGCTTAAAAATGTTACGATCGGACGATATGTGAAGCAGATACGTTACGGAGCGTTTATGGGTGATTCCAAGCTGAAGAGAGTTACTTTTCAGGGGAAGAAACTTCAAAACGTAGGTGATGATGCATTTTACAAAACAGCTTCAGGGATTCGCTTTGTTATGCCAAAAGCAGTTAAGACGAAGTACCGGAATCTTTTGAAGGATGGAAATCCACGCCGGGCCGTTTATCAGGGCAAATAGTCCGATACCATAAGCTTCCAGTATATCCATCAGATGAAAAAGCCATTCTAAAAGCAGGCATATATATGACATCATGTGCGTAAGGGAAAGAGGAGTTTTTTGCGCCTCATGCCGAAGCGTTATGGAGTTATAGTATCATGTCATATCACGGGCAAAGGAGAATGGATGATGGAATTACAGGATCGATGGAATCAATTTGCAGCCAGTGGCAGGGTGGAGGACTATTTAAGCTATCGTCAGGCAGAATGCAATAAGACATCAGAACATAATCCGAATGAGGATAGAGCAGAAGAAAAAGCAGGGACATATTATGGCAGCAGAGCTGATAGAGGTAACGGGGATGGTATTAGCAGCATCTCCGGTGAAAGAATATGACAAAAGAATAGAGCTGTTGACCAGGGAGCGGGGGCGGATCTCTGCCTTTGTGACGGGGGCACGAAGGGTAAACAGTAAGGTGTCGGCATGTGCGATCCCTTTTACCTTTGGTACGTATTACCTATATGAAGGAAGATCATCATATAATGTACAGTCTGCCCATATCCAGAAGTTCTTTTCCGAAATTGCGGATGATTTTGACATTTTATGCTACGCTTCTTATTTTGCAGAGCTGGCAAGATACTTCACCAGGGAAAATGTAGAAGCACCGCAGGAGCTGCTTCTGCTTTATGTAGCCTGCAGCGCTATGACCAGAGGACAGGTTTCTCTGCCGTTGGTGCGTATTATCTATGAAATGCGGATGATGCAGATACAGGGGGAGGCGTTGGAGCTGTTCCATTGTCTGGACTGTGGAAAAGAAGAAGGGGAATTAAAAGTATATTTTTCCAGAGGAGGTTTTTTGTGCAGGGACTGTGCTGCAAGATCTGTGCGCCCGGAACGGGAAAAGGGGTATTCTCTCAGCGGTGATGCGGTGTATGCTCTTCAGTTCATTTTAACCACTTCCCTGAGCAAGCTTTTCAGCTTTCGGGTTTCTGATACAGTGGAAAAAGAGCTGGCAGACTTTATGAAACATTACTTTGAACATTACCTTCATCATACTTTTCAATCTCTCGCCTTTCTATAAGAAAGATATGGAAAAAAATACTTTGCAGAAAGTGTTGTAATTTGAAATGAAATTGAGTATACTATCTATAAAAGAAATCACCTGGGGTGTACGATACTCCTGATATTTTGAACCTACACTTTTGAACAGGGATTCCTATATCTATATACGGATGTCACGCCCCTATTATTGGGGACGGCAGAAGTATATGTGCGGTGACCCACCTAGCACATGCTAGGACTCAAAATTCAGGAACCGGCATTTTGGGCTTCTTTGACAGCAAGAGGATCATTTATATGATCCTCTTTTCGTTATGGTGGAAAAAGTCAGTTTTATGGGGATTGTTCCGGGGTGTAGAAACATTTTTAAAAAAAGGCGGAAAAAATTTCAAAAAACACTTGACGAGGACAGTCTCGGGTGTTATACTTGTCAAGCAGCGTTTGAGAGAGATAAGCAAACGCCACAAAAGAATATGTGGAGAGGTATCGAAGTGGTCATAACGAGGCGGTCTTGAAAACCGTTTGTCCGCAAGGGCGCGTGGGTTCGAATCCCACCCTCTCCGTTATTATTGCCCGGAGTCAGATGACACCGTGCAATTTTTTTCTGACAAAGACAGAGTCAGAAATGATCAGATACTATAATATGTGTACTGAATCAGCCTGGAGAAGTACCCAAGAGGCTGAAGGGGCTCCCCTGGAAAGGGAGTAGGTCGTTAATAGCGGCGCGAGGGTTCAAATCCCTCCTTCTCCGTTACACAGTGAGTTATATCATGCTGTGTTTTTTTACGCTCAAAAGTCGTTGGTGACACAGAGAAGTTTTGATTTCCGGACAGGAGATTTTTTCTACAAAACGGTTGGAAAACGAGAGTTTGTAGAAAAATAAAAA
>CADAKW010000002.1 GCA_902788645.1 uncultured Lachnospiraceae bacterium | reverse complement strand
TTTTCAATGCACCGGCTGGCATAGCTGGCAAGCCGTATCTTTTTGGATTCATCAAAGGAATCCACCGCCTTGATCAACCCGATCGTACCGATCGAGATCAGATCCTCCATCTCCTTATCCAGAGCAGCATATTTCTTGGCAATATACGCCACCAGACGCAGATTTCTCTCAATCAGGGCATTCCTTGCTTCCTTATCTCCTGCCCGGCATCTTCGCAAATACTCTTTTTCCTCTTTGGCGCTGGGAGGCTGTGGAAAAGACTGCATAATGACATACCTCTTTCACGCTTTCCCTTTATCCTATGCGTGAGGTAAGATGTCTGTGCTTTTCCTACCCGATCAAAACTTTTTTTCCTTCAAAGGCAAAGCCATAATGACGGATCCTGTCTGCCGGTATTCCCTGAGCTAACAATTCAGCATCATAGTTTTTCTCTGTGATCTGTTCTAAAGCCGCCCGAACCGTATCCTGCAAAGATTCCTCCTCATCCGGTTCATGCACTTTAAACTCGATTACAATTGCAGCATCCACCTCTGTCATCGGTATAAGCATCACATCATATCGTCCATATCCACTTTCCCGATTGGAACGGATCTGATACCTGTCCCTTAACTCCACCAGAAGTCCCAGAACAAACCCATGATAGAACCGCTCCGGCTGACTTTTCTCAGAAGGTTTCTTTCCGGTATCAAAGCTGCTGAAGGTTGCAAGTGCAACATCATTCATATAGATATTCATTTCCTTGAGGCTGCCCTTTAACAGTGCCTTCACGAAATCATTATAGTTTGCATCTTTATTTTTAAACCATCCCCGGAACATTGTCATGAACATGCTCAGGGTTTCAATATTTGTAATATCCAGCGTGTACCATGGTTCCAAAGTAATCCCTCGGTAGTCTATATTCTGCACTTTCAGATAACCACTGGCAAGCAGAAGACTCCAGATTGCCTCTTCATTGTCATCCAACTGGTTATATACGATCTGCTCATCAAAATTTACAGTGATCGTCTGTCCTCTCAGCAGATCCTCCATCTTCTCCTTCACATCTGCAGATGCCGTCCGGATCAATCTGCTCACAAGCCCATTTGAGCTTGTGGAAGCCCAATATGGATATAATCTGCCTTCATCCAGATAATTTGTAATGGACCACGGATTATAAATATCTCTATGTTCTCCAAAAGTAAAACCATCATACCACTGTTTCACTTCATCCTTTTTGTCTCCCATTCCGTACTCATCCAACGCAGCAAAAACTTCCTGCTCCGTAAAACCGAAACAGTCTGCATACAAATTGGATGTCGTCGTTACAACACGAAGATTATTTAAATCTGAAAAAATACTCTCCTTGGATACTCTCGTAATGCCCGTCATAATCGCCCGCTCCAGATAAGGGTTCGTCTTAAAAGACGCATTAAACAGACTTCTCACAAAAGATGTAAATTCATCCCAGTATCCCTGCACATATGCCTCCTGCATTGGCGTGTCATATTCATCCAAAAGGATGATGACTTTCTTGCCGTAATAACGTTCCATCCATTCAGACAAATTTCTCAAAGAATCCTGAGCAGTAACATCATCCATCTTTACTGTTGTCCGGTAATATAATTCACGCTCATCCTCACCAAAAATATCTTCTTTCATGAGGTTCCTGTTTTCCCGGTACAACCTTGCAATCTCCTGTTTGATCTGGGTTTTGGCATCCTCCAGATTTCCCGCTTTCACTGCCGCAAAGCTCAAAAAAATCACCGGATATGTTCCCTGCAATTTTCGATATGTCTCTTCCTGCCAGATAGAAAGTCCCTCAAACAGATCTGCCCGATTCGCATATTTATTAGAAAAGAAACACTCCAGCATACTCATATTTAATGTCTTACCAAAACGCCGCGGACGTGTGATCAATGTTACAACATCCCGGTTTTCCCACCATTCTTTTATAAAATTGGACTTATCTACAAAAAAACAATCCTGCTCTCTCAAACCAGAAAATCCCTGTATTCCTATACTAATTGCTTTTTTCATACACTCACCTTCCTTCATTTCAGTACTATACAGCTTCTCTACACTTTGTTTCATTATAACGATATTCTTACCAAGTTACAAGCCAAATCATAAGCCATAAATCTGCTTATTCGGAATCTTCCTTCCTGTTATCCAGTTTTTATATTGTCCTTTTATCTTTCCAAATAGTTCGTCCATTTCGGAATTGCTTTTTCCAAGTCTCTCCTGAAACAAAATCAACTCCGTCTGATATTTAACTTTTATTTTCCTTTACAGCTAACAAAATGGTGCCATTGTCATAATACATGTTGCAAGCTCTGTCATTGCTTTTTCTACAGTTTCAGGTTTTGTTGCAATTATCCCTTCGTTAAATAAATTATCAAACATTTTTTCACCTCCCTTATATTTACCTATACGGATATGAAAAATAGTTTTTAGAGATCTACTCAATAATTATTAAGATTTATACACTAATAATGCAATCGCTCCATAGCAGACTCTATAGATATAAAAAGATCCAGTGTATAAATGTAAATACACTGGACCTTTTCATGTTCAACTCAAAATGCCCTGTCTCGGGCTATCCCCATTTCTACGGTTACCTCTCGGAACCCACATAAACAGGGGGCACAATTTAGGAACAATATACGTAATTGTCAGACAATTTAGTTTTGCCCCTATTTTTACTCCATTTTTTCCTTCACTTGGTATTTCTGCTCTTTTTCACTTGAAATGGTTCGTCTTGCGACATTTTCATTATATATGTATTTTTATACTGACTCAAGGTGTTTTTTGTTTTTCAGCACATTTTTCTATATCTTTACCTCAGCCATAGATACTTCTCTCTCCATAACGCCACGAAAGGCCTCCTTCCGGATCTTGTTATTATTCAACTTCAACCTCTCTGATTATCTTATATTTTCCAAATCCCATACTGGTATTTTTCCCTATATGCACCAACTCACCTGCGATCAGAAATGGAATCATTTCCTCCGACAGATCTTCTAATACACACTCCCCACATATTCCATGCAAAGAGATGTGTGATCTATGTGTATTAGAATAACGGGATACCTGAACTTTTTTCACATTCTGCTGTAAAACTGCCGGCTCCTTATCATTTGCCGGCATTTCCAAATCATTTCCTTCCATACAGTTTATCATGTAAATTCGTCGTACCGCTGCATCTATCAATGCCGCTCCCTGAAACTCCTGCAGGAACCTCCCCTGATATTTTAAGGAAAGAGGACTGAAAAACCGGATCCGCATAGTATCTTTTTGCGGGGTATTCCTACGTTTTATGTATTCCCCCACCTTAGAGATCAGGATTCGCTTGTTATATATATTCCCTTGATCCAATATGGACATTTTTCGCTCATTCATTACTTTCACAATCTGAAATCCGGTGTGATTCCTCCCCATCCCAACCATTCCCAGGTTGTATAAGGCCTGAAGAATATCCTGAAAATATATGATCGTATTACCAAATAAAATTAATTGGAAACATAAATGATCTCCTGCTTTAATAAATGTTCTTTTATCAAAGCACTCCCAGGTATATCCCAGACTCTCTCCTGATGTGACAAATGCCGGTTTTATTTTTAGGGGATGATAATATATCCTCGGAACCGGACAATCCTCCTGAAAACGACAGTTCTTGCAGTTCCTGTCGGAAAGACAATGCTGCTGCAACAGCATCTCGCCAACTCCTCCCCTGATCATGGATACCTTTTCTCTGGGCAAAAAGGCATCTTCCGGAAACTGAATCTTAAAATAGATTTTGCTATACCGTATGTCGAAATAATCAATCATTCTCCATTGTCTCTCCCTATGATTCACATATTTTTCTCCTCCATCCCTATATATCCAACTCAAACAAATCCTTTAAACATTCTTTGTAAGATTTACGATACTGTGATATATTGGCATCACTGACTTTCTTCTTCTCTACATCTGCAAAATAAGAAATCAAAACCTTTCCGGATAATGGAATATTTAGAGTTTCCTCATTTCCATTATGCAATATATAATCATATGTGTGCATAGATGAATGGTAAATTTCATATATCGTTCTGCATGGTTCCGTTAAAATATAATCTGAGAATCGAAACAAAAATGCATCCAGAATATGAGACGGATAACACTCTTCATTGTCACCTGTTTCTTTCCGGATACAATTTATCAAACTTTCTGAGTAAAAAATCCGATAATAAAGCTTTTTAACATCACTATACTTTTTGCCCCGATGTTCCATAAAACCTATGATATAATCTGCATATTGCTGTAAAATAAGCAAACTCTCCTCTTTCTCTTCAAATAAATATTTATCTGTTGTTTGATACCCCATATTTTTTTCAATTAAATTTTGTGCATTTTCCCCCTGCAACTCTATCTCCATCATCTCATCCACAGATTTTTTATCAATGACTTTATTTCTTGTATTCAGTTTTCTTTCAAAATCAATCTGACGGTTCCGCAGGCATTGATTTAAAAACGTCATGAATGATGCCCCCTCACTATTCTTGGGGTCATACTCATCCAACACATCTACAGCTTTTTCTATACACAGATCACGCATATCGTCAACGTCCACTGACCGTTCAAAAGCATTATCAATTTTCATTGGCTTATATACATTATCTACATAATTGCTGATATCCAAATATAACTCCCAACGAAGAGAAGTTTTGGCTCCCCGATCTACTTCGGAATCCAGCCCGGCATATTCCTTTGCCCGCTAATTAATTCTTTGTTTCAATTCATCTATCTGTTTATTCATACTGCCGCTCCTATTTTCCCAGATCCAAAAGCATTTCAATCTGTTTCATCGGATTTGTCACCTTTGCCTGTGCTAAGCGCTGAATCACTCCATCCAGCAGATATAAAGACGTTACATCATATACCTTCATCTCTCCCGTTGAAAAATCTTTTTCCCCGTATACAACACAGTTTACCTTTGTATTCTTTTTAATTTTACAGGCATAATTTAATGCCATCACCTCAATCATTGGCATTGGTTTAAATCCATAAGTAATGCAGGCATAAATTTCATCCTCGTCCTCACAATTTTGAATCAACTTGTGAAATGTATCCAGATGCGTCTCCAAATTGTTATTATGCTCTATTTTAATAATATTAAGAGTATATTTAATCTGTTTCTTATCGCACAATTCCTTCAATTCCACTTCAAATTCCTTTGTATTTTCAATCGCATTATCATAATCTGCCTGAATACAAAGTACATTAATCTCCTCACCATCCTCTACATAACCATTGATCGCGGTCAAGATAGGAAACTGAATTTCTCCATCATACAACAGCTTAGAATTATCAACAGCTGCATATTTTCCTTTCGTTAAATTTTCCTTTGGTTGAAACGGACTTACTGTTATAAATTTTTTCATGTGTTTTCCTTTCTTTTCGACTACTTCTGCCTTCTATATACCTTTACGATCTCACACATATTTTTTTAGCGATAGACAGAAATTTTTAATAATAATCCTTCGGATACAGCCTCTTATTCATTTGCTCCCAGAACCTTCGTTTTTTCTCCGGTTCCGGCACCTCCACGATATATCGTTCATATGCATTAATGATCGTCGTGTCAAGGTACTTACTTATCCTCGGCTGGTTACGGTTATAATTCATATGGACATGACCATGAAAGAAATACTCCGGCCTGTAATGCTTCATGATCCACCGGAAACAGCGGAACCCCTGATGAGGCAGATCCTCTGCATCCCCCAGATCCTTTGCCGGGGCATGTGCCACGAGAATATCAAGGCCACCACGGATGCGGACCTTCCACTTTAGCCGGGCCCACCGCTGATACATCTGATGTTCCGTGTACTGATACTTTTTCATGGAGTAACACATAGAACCGCCCAGACCGGCAATCCTGAGTCCACGATATACAAAAACCTCATCATCAATGCAGATGCATCCGTCAGGAGCCTTCCTGTCATAATGCACATCATGATTTCCATGGACATAAAGCACCGGGACGGTAGTAAACGTGGCGAGAAAGGACAGATATTCTGCCTTTAGATCCCCACAGGATATGATCAGATCAATACCATCCAGCTTTTCTTTTTCAAAAAAATCCCATAAATATTTTGACTCCTCATCAGCCAATAATAATATCTTCATGATTGTCTCCTCACCCCGCTATACTAACGATCTCTCCTGATCACTGAGCGTCTTCTTCAGCCCTCTCAGCCGTACCAGATCCTTGGCGTGATCACTCAGCTGGTCGATGGTTGGGATCTCTCCCACAATCCCTTCGATCAGCCAGTCCATCATCATCACATCCTCCGGTGCCAGTGTTTCATCTGCCCCGCACCGCAGATTATGCTCCGTATCATATAATATACCGGAAAATACAGGAAAGCTTCCATTGGCAATAGACCCCTTCAGGAAATTGATCAGTCGCTTTGTATTGTCCGGAACGCTGCTTCCCAGGATCACGTCCAATACATTTGCGGATAACCCCCACCAATAGTTTAATGCCTTTGGCTCCTTGGTCATGTCCGTTTTCCACGAACCACGCATAATGCTGTTGATCAGCTCTACATAAAATACTCCCCACTGATATACCGTCGTTGCGATATTCTTTGTTCCTTTGTCCGATAAATGGTACAGTCCCAGTGTACGGTCCTCCTTTGTGGGAGATATCATATTCTGGGAGGATATCATAGATATTCCATGCTGTAAAAAATACTCATCCGAACGGCAGTCCTCCATGGTAGACCACAGCAAATGAACTCTGGCTCTCGGATTGATCATCCTTGCGCCTAAAGCAAAAGCATTGATCCCCGGTATCACCCCGTAAATAGGATAATCTGCGAGATAACCTATATCATCCTTTTCACTGAGACTGGCCGCCAGCATTCCCAGCAGGAGCTTACCTTCATAAATACGGATTCCATATGTTCTTATGGAGGCATGAGGGGAGTTCAGCGAACAATTTAATATCTTAGTATTTGGATATAAAGGTGCCACCTTAATGCACGCCCGCACAAACATCGGCGCAATGGCAAATATAATGTCATAGCCCTCCTCGCAGAGCTTTCGCAGGATCTCTTCGTCATCCTTATAAGGCGTTGCAATAAACGCTTTGGCATCAATATCTCCGTGGAATGCATCAATAATGTGCTTTCTTCCCATCTCCTGACCATAGATCCAATCCGACTCTGACGGCTTTACATCATATACAAATGCTACCTTGTGTACCTTTGGAGACTGCATTTTTTTGATCATAGAGGTCTCTGTGTTGGGAACCGTCAGCAGCTCTACCGATTCCTCCTCCCCAAGAGTTTTAATTTCTGTCCAGATTTTGGACAGATCCTTTTTTATCTCGCTTGTCAGCTTGTCCCTTGACTCACTGTACGGATAAAGGGACAGATAGAACAAAAGGGCATCGTCATCCGTGATCCCTTTGATCTCATTGCCTCCCATCGCTTTGTACGCTCCATAGAACGCTACATGAAAGGAAGAGAAATTCATACAGTCATCCTCGGTCCACTGTTCATCTATGCCCTTTCCAACATACTGGCACAGCTTCTGATAGCTTCCCTTTTCACTAAATACCACGTAATTGATCTTTGTATTTTTGTAAAAGTCCATAAACTCATAATAGATCTGTATATTCTTGTCCTCTGTGAGACGCGGGACCTTTCGGATGACCTCCGCAGGTATCGTAGGGGATCCCACATATTTCAATACACTGGTACGTTTGTTTCCCTCGATCACATAATATTTATTCAAAAATTCATACACCTTGATCGGGGTATGGATCCCCTCCTGGATCTGTGCGTCATATAATAACGACCACTTCACCGAAAATTCGCTTCCGTAGTTGAGAAGAGGCATGAAGTTATATGCAAATGCCTGTGTTCTTCCTGCGGAAGAGGTGCCGATCACCTGCTTGGCAGGAATATTGATGGTTCCCAGATTTTCTTCCCGTTCAATATGCACATGGGATAATATCTCATCCAATACAGGAAGGTATGGATAACCACCCTGTAATGTCTTGCTTTTATATGCCTTCAGTGCCAGCTTCTGTGCTTTCAGATAATCATCATATGCCATAGGATATACCCCTTTCCAATATATTTCATAAGTTCTTATATTTGCATTTCTAACATTGCTTATATTTTACAATAATTATGCCCATAAAAACAAGAACTCCTGCAAAAAAAGCAGAAGTTCCTGTTTCAAATCCATATATTTCTGTCACTGTGTTATCAATGTGCCCGTATTTCCTATATTCTTAAAATCTCACTGCCGTGATCTCCGTTTCGCAGATACGATTACCAGCGTCACCGCAAACAAGACAAACGCATATCCCACAGATACCGCCGACTGTATGAATATATCCTGCACAAAGCTCCGGCTCACATTTTTCATGGCACCGATCGTCTCATTATTCACAACATACCAGTACGTTGGAAAGAGCTTCGCCACTTTCATGACCCCATTTCCGAAAAACTGTCTCGGAACAAAGACTCCGCCCAGAAAACAAAGTACCAGACTGGTCACATTGACCACTCCATTTACCACATCGCCATTTTTTGCAGTCATTCCGGTAAAAAAGCCAAGGCTGATACCAAACAAAAGCATCGTAAAAATGTTGACTGCAAACCATGGAAGTCTTGCGTCTGTCAATATGTCTCCGCCTGATATTACCACTGCCGCCACCAGTACAAACAGATACATGCAAAAGCCATATACCAGCACCGCCGCTGTCAGCCCCATCACCCGCTTTTTCATCGGCATGGCACTGCACTCTGTTCTCTCCCGTACCTCTTTCTCATTGATCCGAAGAAGCACCAGACCGATTCCGGAAACACCCACGGCAATAAACATATACGGCACATACAGGAAAAAATGGGTAGACATATCCCCCTGATTTTTATTGACAAAGGAAGCCATATGCACCTTCGTCTCTTTTTGCTGCAGCTCCATCAACTGCTGCTGTGCCGCATCTGTATCCACTCCGTTTTTTACCAGAGCTGCCATTTTCTGCAGATACATCTGCAGCTCTGCCTCAAAGTAAGCCGAATCGAAATAGCCCGGCACCTTCATACAGGAAAGCTCCGGTATCTCTCCCTTTGCCAGCGTCTTCCCGGCTCCCTCCGGGATCACCAGCACATAATCAAGCCGTCTCCAATACAGGGCATCCGCAATTTTATCCTGATCCATTTTCATTTTGGTCACCTGATCATGTGCCCCAAAATACTCCCTAATCTGACCGGCAATTGCTCCATCATCTTCATCCACAACAGCAATGTCAAGACTGTCCTGCTGAAAAGAGGACTCCCCTCCCCCTCCTCTTACCTTTGCCATGATCAGGGACAAAGACATAAAAACCGCAAAGAAGATAAAGACCGTTCCCTTGTATTTATTTAATATCTGAAAAAATGACTTAAATACTCTCATATCTTACCCTCCTCAGCTTCAATACACTGATGATCACGCAAATGATCCCGATCACTGCCAGAGTCACCATATTGATCATATAACGACGACTGTCCCCATATACGGACAGACTCTTGAACCCATTGACGATCAGGGTGCCCGGATTGATCCGGTTGATCACCGGACATTTCTCTTCAATGATAAATGTAATGTCTCCCCACTGAAGTCCCGCCAGAAAGGAGCTGATCATAAATACCGCCACACAGATTCCTTCCTTTTTCTGAACCGGTCCTTTGATAAAGACAGCGATCACCTCTCCGATCGCCAATGACGTAAAGCTGCCGATCCAGCCTCCCAGAAGGACAAGCCCGGCATTCTGTCCGAAATCCTGGCCATAGACAAATACACAGACGCCGGTCACGACGGCTACGATAACGCAGTATAAAATATATGTGGCCGTAAAATCGTACAATACCTGACGCAGCTTCGGTGTCGGTGCAACATTTCTCCGTGCTCCCACTGCGGTAAGATCTGCCTGAATATCATTTCCGTTGTGCATACCTACCATGGTCCCGATCAGACAAGTCATCGCGATCAGCGCATAAAAATACTGGGCGTAGGGATCCTTATCGGTCCCCTTTAACGGAATTTCCGCAATCTTTGCCTGTGCCCCTGCCGCCATATCAGTAACAAAAGCCGCCACCTGATCCGGGTTCTTCTCCGCCATCTCTGTGATCAGTGCCGTATTTTCCCGGTATTGATCCAGAAAGGTCTTGATGAGACTGCTGTAACTGTCCGATGACTTCACTGTCAGAGACAGATCATCCTTCGACTGAATGATCCCGTATATCTTCTCCGACTGCAGTGCTTTTTCTGCTTTGTACAAGGTGTCGTATGTCTTCACCTGAAACAACGGGATATCCCCCTCTGTCTTTACCTCTTTCAGCATGGTGACAAACTCCTCCGGCAGCGAATCTCCCCGCAGAATCCCCACCGGCACCTCCTGAAACTGCTCCAGATCATTGATCCCGCCAAACATAAAATAAAACATCATTCCAAGGATCAACGGAAATGCTAACGACCAGAAGATCAGCGATTTCTGCCGCAGCATGGTTTTCATTCGATATTTGATATGTATCATAAAAATCTCCTTTTGCATCAGCAGTTTTTGACATTAGTCTCTGAGTTCCTTACCGGTAATCTCCAGAAATACATCATTCAGCGTCGGAAGCTCTGAATGAATATTTCCAAACACCGTCTCCTTTTCTTTCAGCATATCCAGAAGACGGAGTAAGTTGTGCTTTCCTTTCGAAAAACGAACCTTAAGAAGTCCCTTATCATAACTGACACCGATCACATGAGGAAGCGTCCGGATCGCATCGGAAACTTCCTCCGAAAGTTCCATAACCTCCATCTGGATCGTCTCACCAAGATCGATCATTGCCTTAAGTTCATCCTTCGTGCCCAGTGCCAGATTTCTTCCCTTATCCATAATGGCGATCCGGGTGCAGATCTGTTCAACCTCCTCCATATAATGGGTGGTATAAATGATCGTGGCACCTTGCCGGTTCAGCTCCTGAATCCCCTCCAGTATCTTATTACGGCTCTGGGGATCTACCGCAACCGTCGGCTCATCCAGAATGATCAGCTTCGGCTTGTGGGCAATACCGCAGGCAATATTTAAGCGGCGGAGTAATCCCCCGGAAAGCTTCTTCGGATAAAATTTCCGGAACTCGGACAGACCGGCAAATTCAATCGCCTCCTCTACCAGCTTTTTTCTCTGTCCCTTTTGTGGGACATACAGTCCACAGAAATAATCAATATTTTCATAAACCGTCAATTCCTGAAATACTGCCACATTCTGCATAATAATACCAATATCCTTTTTGATATCGTAGCTGGTGGGAGTCATTTTCCTGCCAAAGATCTCTATATCACCTTTATCATAGGAAAGCAGAGACAGCAGACAGTGGATCGTTGTTGACTTGCCACTGCCATTAGGTCCCAGCAGACCAAAAATCTCTCCCTCCTCAATCTCCAGATTAAAATGATCCACAGCTACCAGATCACCGTATCTTTTTACTAAATTCTCTATTTTAACAACCGCCATAATCTCACATTTCCTTTCCGCCCTGCCAAGCTTTGGTCGCAGGCATATTATTTTCACTGCAGATTCCCAGGAAAATTTTTCGCATTTGCTATAAAGTATAATTCTATAATACAGAAATATCCTGTATCATGATAGTGAAAATTGTAAAAATACCATATGACATTTGTCACATTATTAAAATGATGATGGATATCCCCGGGCAAATCCCTTATAATAGAGACAGCATATTTACTGCTTTAGACTTCTGACCACAGAAAGATGAGGAATGATTACCATGTGTACTTACATAGATTCTGTTTTATTATTTATCCTGTGTATTCTGGCCTCCCCGGCATTCCGGACGGATCCCATGCACATTACCGGTGTTCTGTTCTTGATCACAATATATTGTTTTGAACTGCTATGTCCTTCAGACCGGCAGCGTTCCTATCTTGGGATCATCGTTCTGATCCTTTGTTTCTTTTTTCCGGAAATGGCAATATTTCTGCCATGGCACTGCTATGTTCTGTTCCTGCACCGTCAGTACATGCCCGGTGCCCTTTATCTTTTACCCCTGATCATTTACAGTCAACGTATTTCCGGAGAACCAATCCTGTTCCTCCTGCTGATCACAGCCATCAGCTTTTATCTGGCATACACCAACCGGATACGTGCCGGATTAACAGAGCAGATCCACATTCTCCGGGATGACAGCGTGGAACGGGAGCTCACTCTGCAGGAGGCAAACCGCCGGGTACTGGAGAATCAAAATGATCAGATCTACATTGCAACGCTCCGGGAAAGAAACCGTATTGCCAGGGAGATCCATGATAATGTCGGTCATATGCTTTCCCGCTCCATTCTGCAGACAGGGGCTTTACTCGCCATCTGTAAGGATGAAGCACTCACCCCTCATCTGTCCGCTTTAAAGGACACACTGAATCTTGCCATGGATAATATCCGCAACAGTGTCCACGATCTGAGAGACGAGGCTATTGATCTGAAACAGGCACTGCAGAGTCTCACAGAACAATTCACCTTTTGTCCGGTGCTTCTACAGTGCGAATTGTCCCGGCATATTCCCAAAAATATTAAATACTGTTTTCTTGCCATCACACAGGAAGCTCTCAATAATATTATAAAGCACAGTAACGCCACAAAGGTACACATTACTGCCAAAGAACACCCGGCATTTTATCAATTACTGATCGAAGACAACGGTATTTTGCCAGACACTTCCTCCGGGGCAGCACCGGTTTCATTGGATGGAATGGGACTTCAGAATATGCGGGATCGTGTGGATGCTCTCCACGGGATTCTTCACATCAGCAGAGAACATGGATTTCGAATATTTATCTCTATTCCAAAATAATAAAGCACTCCGTCGTACAGCTTCCGCTGCTTCGATATTCCCCTAAAACTCCAAGCATGAAAGGAATTTATCTTATGAATATAGTTCTGATTGATGACGACCAGCTGGTCTGTATGTCTTTAAAAATGATACTGGAAGCCGATGGATCCATCCATGTCGCTGCCATCGGCCACGATGGAAATGATGCACTTCCTTTATACCGGCAGTATCACCCGGATGTGGTGCTAATGGATATCCGGATGCAGCATCGCAGCGGGACTGACGCTTTATCCGATATCCTTGCAGAATTTCCCGATGCCAGAGTTCTTTTTCTTACCACCTTTGTTGATGATGAATACATCACCAAAGCCCTGCAGCTTGGTGCCAAAGGCTATATCATCAAACAGGATTACGAAACCATCGTCCCCGCACTCAACGCTGTTTACTCCGGTCAGAATGTTTATGGAAGTGAGATCATGGAAAAGCTGCCGGAGCTCATGAAGCCGGAACCTTCCTTCGACTACAGCTCACACGACATCACCGAAAAGGAATATGAGATCATCACTCTGGTGGCGCAGGGACTCAGCAACAAAGAAATTTCTGCCCGGCTCTTTCTCAGCGAGGGAACCATCCGGAATTATCTCAGCGGCATCCTGGAAAAGCTGCAGCTCAGAGACCGGACGCAGCTTGCCGTATTTTACTATCAACATTCCTGACGCCCAAATATGTTATGGACATATTCCTATACCCCAAAAGGAGGCTTTACCATTATGGCAAATCCTCCCTTTTTTTCCTGTGGTTAAATTATTTTCCTACAGGCATTTTCTTCATGTGTTTTTGTTCATTATTTTTCCTGCTTCGTAAGCTCTACAATCTCACCGGAATCTCCGATGGACAGATAAATCTTTTCCGGCAGCCCGATACTTTCATAGCAGCCCTCGGATACATACTCATTCTTTCCCGCTTCATAGCATCTTCCACCATCCATGCCGCCAAAGGATACCGACTTTCCGTCCTCATCGCAAAGCTCCAGCCAGCTTGCAGAAGCATCTCCTGAAACGTCCTTTTCTTCATAACGTGCGGACAGATAAGAGCCTACCTCTGTCGTAGTCAGTTTTACTTCCTTTAAGGTCACTTTGGTTCCATGTACTGTATTCTCCTTCTGATCCTGCATCACATAATAAGCACTTTTTTCTGTGCTGTTATCCTTCACATCAATTTTAATCGTTGGATCATAATGGGTTTCACTGCTGTTATTCAGTATCAGAAGCGGCTGGATCGTCAACTGAAATTTCTGCTTCTTCGAACGACGTTTTGCATTGATCTCAATGACGCCCTTCGTACCGGATAACTGTTTCATATCTCTGGAAACGACTTCCGCATCCTTCGCATCCTTTTCCTGTAAATAAAGCTGAACCGGGATCAATCCCTTTTTCTCACAATATTTTGCAATGGAAATGTCAGAGCCATCATCTATCCCCAGAGCAGAAACGGAAGAGGTCAGATCATCCGGATCCAGAACCAGCAGATATTTATCCGGATCCTTAATATCTACATTTACAATGGCAGTCGCATATTTACTGTCGCAAAGAACAGAATCCACTTCATAATTCAGAATATCTGCATTTTTCTGAGAAGCATCCATGGTCACCGCCGGATTACTTTCGATCAGCTTCCTGGCATCTTCAGAAAGGTGACTTCCGGATTTGCCCCAGAAATCCTGTATCCCCAAATAATGTGTTGCCGCATAGGCTCCTCCTGCCCCTGCTGTGAGTACCACTGCCACCAGAGCCGCTGCCACCGCTGCCTTCTGCCAGCCGGATCTAACCTGTCTCCGGTCATTTCTGCTCCCACCGTCAAAAGCACCGGTTTTTTCCTTCTGCTTCTCATTCGCCATCCGCAAAACCCTCCGGTTCAGTCCCTCCGGCATCTGTTCCCCCTGATGATATGTTTCTCTGATAATCTCATCTACTCTATCTTTCATATCCATTCGCCTCCAATTCCTGTTTGATCTTTTTCCTTGCCCGAAGCAGCCGGCTTGTCACCGTTCCCCTGCTAATCTTCAGTTGATCTGCAATTTCCTGTGTTGTCAGGTCCATACTGTAATGAAGTAATACCACAACACGGTACTTTTCGGGAAGTTCATTGACCACCCGCTGCACCAGCCGTCCTGTCTCCTGTTTCACATAATCCTGCAACAGATCTGTTTCCCCCGGTATTTCTTCTCCTGGTGTCCCATTTTCCGGACTGATATTCTGCATTACATATTTCTGTCTTCGTTTTTCCTTACGCCACTGGTTTTTCCACAGATTGGCGGCTACACCTGCCAGAAATTTTCCTGCCATATCCAGCTCCACAGGCCGCGTAATTTCCATTGCTTTCAGAAATGTATCCTGATACAGATCCTCTGCACTGCTTCGATTTCCTGTCAGATAACAGCAAAACCGAAATACATCCTCCCCATAAGATGCAATGCTTTGTTCTATTTCTTCTATTGTCATGCTGCTCTCCTCACTGAAAGGATTGGATTCCATCGATGTATTTATGACCCTTTCACTTATATTATGTCGTCAGTTTTGCCGCTGATTGCATACAAAAAACCGGAAATGCAGCGTAAATTGATTGTAAATTTGATTTTATGGGAGCACTTTTTCTGTATTAGAGTACACTGTTCTATGGTAAAAGCAATCCGTTTCACCCGGAAATCCATCCGATGATTATATTCGAAAGCTATACTTCTACAAAAATGCCGGAGTCCGCGAATACTGGATCGTAGATCCGCGGCGTAAAACAGTGACGGTAAATTATTTTGAAGGGAATTTATTGAATATACAATATTCCTTTGATGCTGTCATTAAGGTAAATATTTATCAGGATTTACTGATCAACTTCTCAGAAATCAACCAAATATTATAATTGACTGATGATCTGCATCACACCACATTCATTATTAGACGGAGCAATATGACGGGCAATCTCCTTTAACCGGGGATGCCCGTTTTCCATACAATAGCTTTCTCCGCAGCTTTTCAACAGCTCCACATCATTGAGATAATCCCCAAACGCCATACATTCCTCCGGCTTGATCTGATATTTTCTCTGAATCGCAGCAATTCCTGCTCCTTTATTGGCACTCGCATTGGCGATATCGATCCAGCTATCCCCGGATACCACAACAGCCAGTCTCTCCGGCAGATCCGCAAACGCAGCAGCCGCCTTGTCCACCTGATAATTCTCTACAAAAATGGCAATCTTAACGATCCGGTCCTTAAGGGCTTCTGCCATCACATCTTCACACTTGGTCAGACGGTGATAATACATAGAGGCTTCTTTAAAAACAGCTTCCTTCGTATCCTGCCGGATATATGCTCCATTCACGCCACAGAGCATGGGATTCACTCCCTCCATCCGGTTCAGTCTGTCCACACAATAACGCAGATCCTCCGCCGGAATCTCATCACAATATAACGCTTCATCCTTCTCATAGACAACGCCGCCGTTTTCTGCCACATAAAGAAACTCGTCCTTCAACTCTCCCATATTATCCCGGAGTGTATAATACTGCCGCCCGCTGGCGATCACCTTCCGGATCTGCGGATGATTCCTCACCCACGCCGGAAAGTCCGGTGGCAGCTCCTTCCGGTCATTCAAAAGTGTTCCATCCATATCAAATGCAGTAAGTTTTATATCCATAATAATCCCCTTTTCGCAGTAATCCGTTACGTTTTCTCTGCGTTCCTTTGAGCAACATCTTTTGTCTGCAACGCACTTTTCTTATTATGAACAGAATCCCGCAAAAAAACAAGTCCCCACTTTTTGCAAGTGACATTTTGTAAAATATACTTGACATTTTGTTGTGAGCGCATTATACTCTAATACAAGTAACACACACATAACAACTCATCGGAAAAGCCGGATTTACATATGAAAAACCCTGCTTTTCCCATATGAACGGAGGTTCCCATGAAACTGGAAGTAAAAAATATAACAAAGTCTTTCGGCGAAACCAATGTCCTGAAGGGCATTTCCTTTTCTGTTGAAAGCGGCAAAGCCCTTGGCCTGCTGGGTCGCAACGGTGCCGGTAAGACTACCACGATCCGTATCCTGATGGATGTGTTCCATGCAAACAGCGGCGAGATCACATTAGACGGTAAACCCTTCGAGCCCCGCAAGGTACAGATCGGATATCTCCCGGAGGAGAGAGGTTTATATCCCAAACGAAAGGTGCTGGAGCAGATGATATATCTCGCTATGCTCCGGGGAGTCAGCAGGAAAACGGCTGCCACCAATGCAAAACGCTGGCTGGAGCGTCTTGAAGTGTCCCAATATCAGGACAGACTTCTGGAAACCCTGTCCAAAGGAAATCAACAGAAGGTCCAGCTTGCCTCCACCCTGGTCTGCGACCCTGAGATCGTAATCCTTGATGAACCATTCAGCGGTCTTGATCCAGTCAATTCCCAGATTCTGCAGGATGTAGTTCAGGAGCTGATCCGTGACGGCAAGATAGTCATCTTCTCCAGCCACCAGATGAGTTACGTAGAGGAATTCTGCGAGGATATCGTGATCATCAATCACGGAGAGGTGGTTCTGTCCGGTCACCTGGACACCATCAAGCGTGACTTCGGTAAGGATCAGCTTGTCTTAAGTGCTATCGATATGAGTCCGGAGGAGTTTTCTAACCAGATCCGGAGCCGTCTCACTGATATTGTCCAGATAACGGGACAGACCAAAGAAGATGTGATCGTTCGTCTGAACGAAGGCGTAAACCGCCGCGAACTGCTGGCAAAGCTGTCCCAATTGGAGGACATTGCCATTGAGCATTTTGAAACCTATAAACCATCCCTGAACGATATCTTCGTCGCCAGTGCCGGTGAATAGCACAAAAAGGAGAGCTTATGAAACGATTTTTTACCATATATGAATTTGAATTAAAAAGTTATTTAAAGAACAAATCTTTTACCATTACAACCATTCTTCTGGTGGTGCTGCTCTTTGCAGCTACCTTCCTGCCCCGTGTTTTTGACATGTCGGATATGCTTGGCATCGAAAAGACATCCACAGAGTCCGGGGATAACAAGGATACCTCTGATGAAGCGAAAACTGACGATGCGGATAAAACAAAGATCGGCATTGTTGACGAAACCGGTATTCTGGGAGATATGTCTGTTTTAAAACAAGCCTTTGAGGATACTGACATTGTCACCATGAAAACAGAAAAAGAGCTGAAAAAGGCCGTGAAATCCAAGGATGTATCCGCCGGCTTTGACGTTAAGGATGATCTGAATTACGAGTACTATGTGGTCAACCGTGATATGTACGATGAAAATCAGATGATCTTTGAGGGAATTCTTTCCCAGGTACATCAGCAGCTTTACTGTGAGAAAAAAGGACTGGATTATGCGACCTTTGCCGCCGAATACGATGCCCCTGTCAACTGCACCGAAAAAATCCTCGGAAAGGATGCCGGAGATAATTACTGGTACTGCTATGTCCTTGTGATGGTGATCTTTATGATGATCATCCTGTACGGTGTCATGGTTGCCACCTCTGTCACTGTGGAAAAAAGCAACCGTTCCATTGAGGTACTTGTGACCAGCGTGGATGCAAAATATCTGCTGTTTGGCAAGGTCTTTGCCGGTGCCTCTGCCGCCATCGTACAGCTCGGTCTGATCCTTGCCTCTGCATTGATCGGTTACAACATCAATCACACGTACTGGGGCGATAAGCTGGATATGATCCTCAAGATCCCCGGCAGCGTCCTTGCCGCATTCGCCATATTTGGTATCGGTGGTTTCCTGTTCTATGCCTTCCTTTACGGAGCAATGGGAGCCCTTGTCTCCAAGACAGAGGATATCAACAAATCTGCTGGAACTTTACAGATGCTGATCATGGTTGTTTATTTCATCGTAATCTTCCAGCTTTCCACACCGGACAGCGTGGTCATGAAGGTCTGCTCCTTCCTGCCATTTTCTTCCTACTCCGCTATGTTTGTACGGATCGGCATGGGAAGCGTTACCATGGCAGAGATCGTGGTATCTGCTGTGATCCTGTTTGTATCAACCTTTGCCGCCGGATGGCTTGCCGCCAAGATCTACCGTATGGGTACTCTGCGCTATGGTAACCCGATCAAACTGACAACCGCATTGAAAAGCCTAAAAAATAATTAGGGATTGTCTGCCCAGTACAAAAGTTGAGAGTTTATATTATTATATTTTCAGAATTGAGGTGTTCGTATGAGTCATACTATTAGTTATATTGCAGGTATGTGCTGTGGAATTGCCGCCGTTTTTCTGCTCGTATTGGTTATCCGGATTCTTTGCCGCAGGCATCAAAGCATATCCAAAATCCTGAGCACAGAAATCACGTACGATGAGCGTCAGATCCTCGCCAGAGGAAAAGCTTACCAGACTGCATTTCTCGTTCTGGTAGGCTATGTCCTGGCAGCATCCTTTCTGGATGAACTCCTTAACTGTCCTGTGCTTATGTCCTTTGGTGGACTGTGGCTTGGAGTGTGTCTCTCTATTTTAGTGTTTGTATGTATCTGCATCTGGAAGGACGCCTATTTGTCCCTGCAGGAGAATGCGAAAGAATTTAATATCATGGGAATCGTGATCAGTATTTTAAATCTGATTCCCGGATTCCTTTCCCTTTCCAGAAAACAGCCATTTCTTGTAAACGGTTCCATCTCATACCGATACATCAATCTAATGGTTGGTGGATTGTTCCTGTTGATCACTCTTCTGTTTGATCTGAAGCTTATCTATGACAAGAGAGCAGAGGAGTAAACATCCTCACTCTGCCTTTGCGAGAATAAACACTCAGAAAGTAGGTTTGCTATGAAGAATTTAAAACTAAAATCTGCCCGTGCCGCCAAGGATATGTCCCAGCAGGATCTCGCCACTGCCGTCGGCGTATCACGTCAGACCATCAATGCAATCGAAAAGGGCAATTATAATCCCACAATCCATCTGTGTATTGCCATCTGCAAGGTACTGGATAAAACGCTGGATGAGTTATTCTGGGAAGATGAATAAAAGCCTTTAAGGAGTGTGTCCACAAAACAGGACACACTCCTTAAAGGCTTTTTGATATTTATTATTGCATTCAGACTAGCGGTTCTTTTTCTTATTGCGGTACATTAACGTATCCGCCTCTCCGATCATCTGTTCAATATTCAGATCCCGTGACCGCTCCCGTACAACTACTCCGATACTTGCTGTAATCCTGTATGGCTTCTGATCTACTCCCTCTGTCCGGTCAATATACTCCTGCAGCCGCTGTCCCAGAATTTCCTCTGTCAGCTCCGTCACATCATCCACAAAAACGATGCTGTCAAACTCATCCCCGCCAAACCGGGCACATACCGCTTCCTTACCACAGATTGCCTTCACTCCATGGACCAGGGTACAGATTGCAAAGTCTCCCTCTGCATGACCATAGGTATCATTGATATGTTTTAACCGGTTCATATCCACCGATACAAGCACCGCATACTTTCGTTTTGTCTCTGACAACATTCTGGAAAAATGCTTATAAAAGCCCCTCCGGTTATATAACTCTGTCATGGCATCCAGTTCCGACAGATTGGCTAACTCTTTATTGGCTTTGAGCAGGTTTTGCTTTAAGCAGTCCAGCTGCTGATTCTGCAGCACCAGATTGATGGCATTGGAAAGAAACATACTGAACTCATCGCATCTCTGCACATCTCTCTGATGAATATTATGAAAACCATCTACCGAATAACCATACACAGTTTTTCCGGCATTGAGAACACGAACCAGAATAATCTCCCAGTTATCCTCCTGTGCATTCAACACGTCAAACCATTTCTCAATCGGAAAATGTTCCCCCGACTCCTGAAACCTTCCGTCACCGCCGCACATCAGAGTAACCATAGAATGATATTTTCCATTGACCTCTGTCCCTTCTATTAATTCCTCCTTCACCGCCGCATACCGAAAATAATTGCGCCAGATATATTCTGTATCCGGCAGGATCTGCGCCAGATCACGCAGTGAACGCAGTGGCAGTGCCGATGTCAGCAGCTCATTCATCGCATGGGTATGCCATGCACAATCTCCCAGAGAATCCGCCAGCCCACGGATGATCTCATTTCTGTTGACCTTCCCGGCAGCGGGACATCCACAGGATTGGTTTTTCTCCATATTATATCGAATAGAAAAAGTCTCCGGCCGTATCTGTCCGGTCTGACGCCATTCCTGAACCTTATCCAAAATAAACCATACTGCCCCCTCATAATCCGGGGCGCAGGTTGCCAGAACCGGGCGGTAATACTTGCCATCATTGACACCGTCAAAACCGGTCACGATCACATCCTCCGGCACACGGTATCCTGCCTCTTCCAATATATTGCATGCCACCAGAGCCATAGCATCATTGGCACAAACGATGGCTTCCGGCATTGGCAGATCAGAACGAAGAAAACGCTCCATCTCTTTCCTTGCAGGAATATCCCAGAACTGACCATATCCAACTCTTTCCGGCTCAAAGACAATCCCATTGTCCTCCAGCACCTTCCGATATACCTTCACTCTGTCCTCGGAAAGTGCATGCCCCTGAAAGCCTGCCAGCATATTAACCCGCCGGGCACCATGTTCCTCCACCACATGACGCACCATCTCCTCAAATCCGGAGGTATAATCATGACGGATCGGATAACAACCTCCCGCCTCCCGGTCCATACAAAAGCACGGTATCCGACGTCTCCGGGCAATCCCTGCAACCTCTTCGATCAGATCCCTGTTCTTGATAGTCTCTCCCAATATGATAAATGCCTCCAGAGGAAGATACTCTGCCAGGCCGCAAAGCTCTTCCTCTGCCGGTGTACTGTCCACTCCCGCTTCAACCGTAGTATCCAGAGAAAAGATAACAAGCTTATATCCCTCTCCGGCTCCCAGATCATGCAGTGCATGAATAAAATTCAGATTGTTCTCCTCAAAGGTTCTCGCTACAAACAAGCCTATTAACTTTGTGTCTTTTTCCATAAAACTTCCCCCCACACGTTTGCTCATGGAATATGAAAATATTCCATATTTGCAGCATTGGTATAGTTGTTTATAGCGTACCATAAATTGTCCGGAGTTTCAACAAGATCCCTTACAATCTGAGATATATCGAAAAAATATTCCCCCTCTCCGTTGCTTTCACCGAAACATATCCCCCCTGCCGTAATGCAATCTCTCTGGTAAGATAAAGTCCCAGCCCGATCCCTTCCTTTCCTGTACTGTTCTCTCCCCTGTAAAATCTCCGGAAAATACGGTTCTGTTCCTCCTGCGAGATCGCGCCGTTATGATCCTCCACTGAAATTTCTGCAAAAAGTCCCAGCTTTCGAACAGACAAAATGATCTCCTTCTTCTCTGCCTTTTCCGAATATTTCACAGCATTATCCAGCAGATTAAAAACCGCTTCAGCCGTCCAGTCTGCATCAAACTGTGCTGCCGGATCCTTTTCCCTGTCCTCTCGGTAAATGATCTCGCATCCCATCTGACGGGCTTTTGGATAAATATCCTTCACCGCCTTTAATACCGTTTCACTAATCTGATTTTTCTGACATTTCAGATGGATCAATCCTGTCTCCAACCGTGATATCCTGATCATATTTTCCGACAGAAAATTCAGCCGTTCCACCGACTTACAGATAATATCCACATATTCCCTGTACTGATTTTCGGACAGATTGTCCTTCTGAAGAAAGCGGCTGTACATTTTCAGATTGGCCAGAGGCGTTTTTAACTGGTGGGACAGGTCCGATATGATCCCCTTCATCCACTCCTGCTCCTGTCTCGTCAGCTCGTTCTGATAGCGCATCCTCCGGATCAGCTTTGCTGCATTGGCCTGCAGCTTGGAAAGCATGGTGTCTTCCGTCTCCGGAAACACCTCCCTCTCCTCAAGCTCCATCAATGTGTCCAATAAATCGGATAGCTCCTGCACCACTGACATAATATATTTCTGATCCGTCCGATGCATCTGATACACCATTCCATCCAGAAACAGGCAGGCCGCACCTACGATGCAGCCTGCCGTATTTTCCCCTGTCGCCCATACAATATAAACCGGAACCATCACTGTGATCACCATGCACAGGATGATGATAAGATTCTTTTTATTCTGATAGGATTCCCCGACCTTCAACGACTGATCCCTCCTGTCTGATCACATGTCACCAAACGTATATCCAATGCCGAATACAGTAATAATATATTCCGGATTCTTCGGATCATTTTCCAGCTTCTGTCTGAGCCTTCGGATATATACATTTAATGTATTTTCATCCACATAATTTTCCTCAAAATCCCATATTTTCTGAAGCAGCATTTCCCGTGTCATAACCTGACTCCTGTTGCGGATCAAAAGCTCCAGGATCCGGTATTCTGTCCCTGACAGTTTCACCTGCTCCCCCTCCCGAAACACCTGCATTTTGCCGAGATCCACCGTAAGGCCCCGATAGCAAAACACTTCACGGTCCTTTTCCCCGGCACTGCGCCGGAGCACCGCAGATATGCGTTCATACAATAATTCCACGGAAAACGGCTTTGCCATATAATCATCGGCTCCTGCCTGAAAACCCAGGATCATATCCTCCTCTGTATCCCTGGCCGTGAGAAAGATCACTGGAACCGTGCGCTTCTGACGAAAATCTTTGCAAAACTCCAGCCCATCCCCATCCGGCAGATTGCAGTCCAGAAGCATCAGTGAAATTGTCTTCCCCCCGTCATCCGCCACCCGGCGTGCTTCCCGTATGGAATAGGCACATTGCACCAGAAATCCCTTCTCCTCCAGATGCAGCTTTACACCTCTGCACAGGCTTACATCATCTTCTACGATTAAAATTGTCTGCACTTTTTATCCTTCCCGTCTCATGCGTTGTACCACGCTCTCCTTTGATATCATATAATATACCACAGCCGGAACGATCATACAAATAACCAGTGACACCACGGCAATCCCGGCCATAACGCCGGCAGGATAATGAAATATCGCATAATCCGCCATTGTCTTTGCCGCTCTCGCAAACAAAAAAATTATCACATTGCCAAAAGTTAGCAGCAGTCCCATACTGATCAGTCCATAATAGCCTCCCTCCCACAAAAGCATACGGCAGACCTGCTTCTTCGTCATTCCCACACTCTCCATCACCGCAAGCTCTGTCCGTCTGGTAAAGACACCAGTAAGCATAACATTAATATAATTCAGCACTCCGATCATGATCAAAATTCCCGAAATACCTCCCCCCAGAATTTTCATTGTCATGATCGAAGTGGAAAATTCCTTTGCCGCCTCTGACTTTATGGTTGTGTTGATCACAGCCGTGTTCGACTGCACCAGCGCTTTCACTCTTTTTGTTACGGAAGCTTCCGCTTCCTTCCTGCAGTTTAAGATCATATTATCACTTCCCGGATCATCTGTGATCCGTTCCAATGCCTTATCACTGAGCAGGATTACCTCCGGCGCTCCTGCCTGGATCCAGTAATATCCAATCTCAAACCCCCGCATTTCCTGAAGACATGCTCCAACTTTTATAGTAGTCTTCCTGTCCGTTTTCCTATCCACCAATGTCAGTGTTTTCCCCTTCATCTGCTGTGCCTGCTCTTTGGTATCTACCGTTCCGATCAGGCATATTTTTCCTTCTTCAAATGCCCTCTCATCGATCCTCTGATCCTTCCCGGCTCTCTCATTATATTTCCGGATATCATCCATGCCGATGGAAACAACCGGGCAGGAATACATACTTTCCTTGTTCCTTTTCTCCTGCGCCCTGCGATAAAATTTGATACTCTCCTCCTTCTCCTGCGGTGTCATCTGATCTGTATCCAGAAATGGTTCATACAGCTTTTCATCAAAAGGAAGTATGATCTCCGCAGTACGGTTCCAGCGAAAAGAGGTGATCCCCGGAATCTTCTGAAGTTCCTTTGCCATAGTTTCCAACGACTGTTTCTGCTCCTGATCCTGTTCGTTATTTTCATCGGTGCCGGTATAGATCACATAATCATTTGGCACATATGTTTCAAGATAATTTTCCAGTTTAATACTTCCCAAAATCGTATCTACAGCCAAAAAAGCGATCATTCCCATAAATAATGACGCAAATACAAAAATCGCGCGTTTTTTGTCACGAAACACATTGCGAAACGCCATCCGCCGGATTTTTCCACCCCTTTTGGTATGATGGGAACGCAGCTTTTCCTGATATTGTCCGTTATATTTCATAGCCTCCACCGCAGAAATATTGCCGGCAAATTTTGCGGGTTTACGGCAGCTGATCCATATGGTGACCAGGGAAAACAGAACGGTCGCCACAAAGATCTCCGGCCGGAACTGTATCCGGCTAGGCATGGCATCATTTCCTCCGATTGCAAGAGCATGAAGTGCCGCCGGAACGATTCCAAAGGCACAGACGACTCCCAGGAATATTCCGGCCGGAATTCCAATCCCTGCCAGATGCCAGACCTGTTTCTTCACAAGCTTCCGAATCTGGGACGGTGTCGTTCCGATAGTTTTTAACATTCCGTAAAACCGGATATCCTTTGTTACAGAAATATACATGACATTATAGATCAGCAGATAACCGCTCAGGATAATGATCGCTCCCACAGCAAGCAAGGTAACAACAACGATAACTCTCTCCATGTCATTGTTTTGATCCTCGCTAAATGCCGAGTCCCACGCCTGCGTTCGTTTTACACCATTCGCCTGCGTAACCTCGTCCAGACTGACCTGATTCTGCAGTTTTTTATATAAAATATATTTCCTGTCACCTTTGGCAGATATGGACAGTGTTTTATTTTCTCTTTTATCGAGTCCCATTTTCTGGACATATTCCTTTGAAACGAGACCTACTGCTTTTCCATAGATATAATCCCGGTACCAGCCGCTTAAAGTAAAGTTCTCCTCTCTTTTTCCATCATAAAGAGTTACCTTTCCTCCTATTTTCGGTTTATTGATGCCGATCACAGCCAGAGACGTCTCTGACAGCATGATCTGATCCTGTTTCTCCGGATACGTTCCATGAATACGACTGATGGATGGGATGTAATTCTTACTGTATTCCTCCGTATCGTAATACCACAGTGCCACCGTTTTTTCCCCGGAAGCTTCCTTTCTGCTGCCGGCACTGATCTGTACTCCCATAGCTCTCAGATCCTGCATATCCTTTATCTGATCCATCTGCTGCTTTGATGGCTGCTCCAGCCGGATCGTGCTTTGCGATCCCAAATTACGGATCTGCATAATGCCCATATTCCGGATCAGACTGATCCCGATGGTAAATACCGTCGTAAACATAAAGGTGGTCAGAATGATCGCCAGCACTGCAAAAAAATTTCTTGTACGCTCTGCCTTGATGGACCGTCTGCTAAGGCGGCGAAGCACCTCCTGATTATTGTTTTTTAACATGATAGATCACCTGCCTCTGCCTTTCCGTCCTCGATCCGGATCACCCGATCTGCCATCTGTGCGATCTCCTCGTTGTGGGTGATCATCACGATGGTCTGATGAAACTCCCGGCTGGTCACCTTTAACAGCGAGACCACATCCATCCCGGTACGGCTGTCCAGATTTCCCGTAGGTTCATCTGCCAGAATGATCGCAGGCTTCGCAGCCAGAGCCCTTGCGATCGCGACACGCTGCTGCTGCCCTCCGGAGAGCTGATTTGGCATTGCCGTAAGCTTTTTCTCTAACCCCAGTGTCTGAATGATCGTGTCCACATACCCCTCATCGACCCTGCTGCCATCCAGCTCGATGGGCAGCACAATATTCTCATATACATTTAAGATGGGAACCAGATTATAATTCTGAAATACAAAGCCGATATTACGGCGGCGGAAAATAGTCAGCTCTTCATCATTCATTTTAAAAATCTCTTTCCCCCTCACCATCACCTCTCCGGAGGTTGGCCGGTCAAGGCCTCCCAGCATATTTAACAGCGTTGATTTTCCACTTCCGGAGGAGCCTGCCACTGCGATAAATTTTCCCTCCTCAACAGCGATCGAAACATGGTCCAGGGCATGCACTTCATTTTCCCCTTCCCCGTATTGTTTACACAGATCTATGGTTTTTAATATTTCCATCTTTTTTCCTCTCTTTCCCCTTAGTTATCTCTAAGACTCCTCTACATTATAGCTGCCACATCTTACAATCTCATTACAGTTTCAAAAACTTCATCAAAAAAAGAGGGAATCGAAATTCCCTCTTTTGATCTGACATTATATTAAGGTATTATTTCAAAACATATTTTTTCTTGATTCCCATACCTTTTTTATTTCTTGCCTTAACGATCACTTTATCCTTTGACACCAAAGGCTTTTTAAGCTTCACAGTATAATTTCCCTCAAAATCGATGGAAGCAGTATACTTCTTTCCATTGACCAGAATAAAGACCTTTGTATTGGTGTTCTCCACGGTTGCACCATCTGCCTCTGTTCCATCACCGACCACATCTACATGACCTGTGATCTTTTTCAGACCTGCTTTCAGCTTGTCCACCTTTGGTGTATCCGGCACAACCTCTGTTTTTGTCGTCTTTAATACCGGGCTGTTTCCCTTTGAGTTCGTAAGATAAGCATTTACCTTTACGCCGGAATTGGTCTTCTCGATCTTTCTCTGATAACGGTACATTTTCTTGGAGGCTACATACGTCTTCTTGGTGATCGTATATTTCTTTTTGCCTACTGTGATCGTAGCACTCTTGCATTTCTCCTCAGAAAATACCTTTACCTTGGTGGAAAGATTTGTTACTGTCTGCATGGTTGGCTTTGCAGGTACAGTCTGCTTTACAACCCGTTTGGTACCCATGCTGACTCTGTAGGCAACATCGACCGTACGCATCTTCAGCTCTGTCTTTGCCGTAAGCAGATATGGCAGTGAAAATGTATAGCTGCCATCACTTGTAATATCCATTGCGATCTTCTCAACCTTGTAATCTTTATTGTAAAGCTCGCACTGCTTATAAAGCTCTTCTGTTCCATCATCCTGCATAAAGACTGTCTTCTTGCTTTCCAGGATAAAGAACGGATATACATTCTTGTCGTTGATATCACCTGTCACTGTTCTGACTGCTGTGGTCACTTTCTCCATCACAGGCTTATTCGGTCCTGTTCTCTTTACCGTAACTACTGTTCTCGCACTGCATCGTCCCTCATCATCCTTTACATAGACAAAGATCTTTTTGCCTGCATTCTGCGGTGGCAATGCATACTTAAAGGAACCGTCATCATTCACCGTTGTCTTATAAACGGTAGAATCCTCCAGCTCAAAATAGATCGTTGTTACAGGCTCTGCCTTACCGGAAATATATGACTTACGGTTGGTATACGTATCTACCTTTGGCGCCTCCAGAATTCCCTCATTAATGTTGTTAATGCGGATATAACGGATCGTCACATTTCCCCGTCCATCCACAGCTCTTACAGAATATATGGTATTCTTGTCCGCTGCAAAAACACCATCCTGGACAGCCTTGGCATTATTCCATGCAATGGAATCCGCCAGATATTTTCCACTCAGATAAGACAGAGAGGCAATGCCTGACCGGTCTGTTGCCTGCACTGCGACCTTGACCGGATGGTTTGTCTCAATCTCTGTCAAAGCTGCCAGATTCAGATCCGGACCTGTTTTGTCGGACAGATCCATATCGGACAGATCCGCCCGGTAATAATCAAAATCTCCGGAAGAATCCAGTTTTTCTTTGATCCAGGATCTCTGATCGATCATATCTCTTGCTCCTGAGCCTGTTTTCAGTATGTAATAATACTGATCGGAATACTTCACATTCCAGTTATCATCCTCCAGATTGCCAAGGCTTCCACATTCAGCCTGCTTCATCAGATACTTTTTAAAGTATTCTCTGGTATCCGCCTGACTCAGCTTACTCATTGGTTCCACCTTAAACATTTCCGGAATCTTCGTGGAATCAAGACGATTGACGATCAGAAGAAACTGATCCGTATCCTTGATCTCCTGTCCGTTTCTGGTTACATTGGTAACCCTCCATGTATCGTTGATCTTGTTTCCACCATAATCATAACGCGGTGCCACGCTGGTATCGATCGTATACTCTACACCATCCAGAATATAGAAACGGCTCAGATCCGTAAGGTATAACTCCTGCAGAGAGTACTGTAATGGTCTGGAACCCTTATAATTAAGAATCCCTGCCAGAAGATTGCTCGTCTGCGATATCCCCTTGTTGGCACCGGAAACACTCCGTGTCAAAACAGGCGCAGTCTGAGACGGCTCAGTCTGTTCCGGTTCTGCCGTTACCGCTCCCTGAGAAGCAATGTCCGGAGTTTCCGTCGGTGCCGGCGTACTGACTGCCGAACCGGATACTACATTGCTTCCTGCCGTTTCATAGGCACTTGCTGCCCACTCCAGCCATTCCCGAAGCTGCGCTCCCGTAACCTTATAACGCCACAGCTGGATTCTGTAATTCATCAGCTGATACAGATCGGCACTGGTAAAATAATCCTTAACATCATAATAGTCCAGACCGCTTCCCGCACCGTAACGTGAGTATTTAGATGCTGCCACCACCGGCAGTCCCTTACAATCTGTATTATCATTGTTCTGATATTCCATACCATAGGAAATGGCCATATCATTTAACAGCTGAATCGGACTGCTGTCCTCCAGAGTCCCCAGATAATTCTGCCATCTGGCACCGGATTTCAGCTCTGCAAGCACTTCTGTACAGTCCGCCGCAAATACGGAACCCCACTGATCCATAAAGGATGCAATGTTCTGATCGATCGCTGTATTTTTCTTTGTTTTACGGATCTGTGATTTTCTGCTGACGATCTGTTTATCCTTTGAGATCCCCAGGTCCACAACACCGATTCCCTGTCCGCTGTTGGCAACCATGACAAGGTTTTTACCATTGACCAGACCTGTTTCCGTATCGACACCCGGGTATTTATCATATTTTGTGGTACCGTCTGCACAGAAATTGGAATGAAGATGACCACACAAAACAGCATCAACACCGTCAATCTTTGTAAGAGCATATCCTACATTCTCATCCATCAGTGCCGGCTGCTCAGCACCCACACCGGAATGAGCCAGTACAACTACTACGTCCGCTCCGGCATCCTTCAGCTTTTTTGTTTCCTTCTGCACATTGGCAACCATATCTTCTCCGGCAAGAACTCCGGTATAATCACATCTCTTTTTGGATAATGTCGGAATAGACTCTCCGATCACACCTACCTTAACGGTCACATTGGATCCGTCCGCCGTTGTCAGGGTTTTCTCGATGATCTTATTTTCATTGAAAACATGTTTTCCGGTTACGGCATCCGTAATATTGGAAGCAATCACCTTGTCCTTCAGCCCGGTAGACTCATACTGCTTCTGGATATATGGCAGTGTGTATTCATAATCATGATTTCCCAAAATGATCGCATCATAATTTAAAGAAGCCATCGCCTTATAAATCGGCTGAATCTCATTCTGATCGTGCTCATAAATATAATCTGTGGTGTAATCATACATCACATCCCCCAGGTCAAACAAGAGCGTATTGCCCGCCGCCACTTCACTTTTGGCCTTGGTCAGTAAGGTAGACGCTTTTGTCAATCCCCCATTGGCAAATAATGTCCCCTTAGAATAATCCACATCCACAACCTGTCCATGGAGATCTGTTGTAAACATAATACGCAGATCCGCCGTATCCTCCTCTGCAGATGCCGTTTTTACCGGCAGCACACCAAACAGCTGTACAAACAGCATGGAAAGTGCCAGCATAACGGTTAGTACTTTTGTCTTCTTGTTTTTTCTTTTTTCCCCTTGTTGAAACATATCGCTTTTTTCCCCCTTTTCTAGCGATTTATGATAAATTTAATAGTTACCTTTTTCCAGTTTATTCCCTGTTTATGTCAAATTTCTGTCAACTTTCTTACAATTTACAGTCAATCCGCCATCGCCTCCTCTTCATTACTGCTGGAGTGCCTGCATCAATGCAGGGATCAGCTGTTTCTTACGGGAGACTGTATTTTCCAACACGATCTGCCGGGTATCCTCTTTCAGATGAAATGCCTCCAGTGCAAGCTCCCTCGCCCCATTACCGGCACAAAGCAGCTCCGTGGTTCCCTGCATGATATTGGTCAGCATAAAGAACAGCATCGGGATCGAATGTGCTGTCAGCGCCTTTTCCATATATGGGATCATCCTTTCCCTGACATCATCCAGATCCCCCTGTGTCATAGAATTGATCTGGCCTACTCCAAAGGAAACCTCATTGACAACAAATTTTTTGAAATCCTGATAAAAGATCTCCTCCGGCGTTTTGGATGACAGATTACTTCCCGCTGCAAACATCTCCGCTGCATAAGACTCCGGCTCGATCCCGGCAATCTCTGCCAGAGCATAGGCCGCCTTTTTGTCTGTTTCCGTACAGGTCGGTGAACGGAAGATCAGAGTGTCTGAAAGTATGGCAGAACAAAGCAGACCGGCGATCTCTCTGCTGATCTCCAGCTCCTGCTCCCGGTACATCTGATAAATGATCGTTGCCGTACATCCCAGCGGCTGATTCCGAAAATATACCGGATTCATGGTTTCCAGACTACCGATCCTGTGATGATCGATCACCTCAAGAACCTCTGCTTCATCCAGCCCGTCTACCGCCTGTGTCACCTCATTGTGATCCACCAGCACGAGACGTTTCTTGCGTGCACCCAGCAGGCTCCGTCTGGAGATCATACCAAAATAGCTGCCATTTAAGTCCATGATCGGGAAATCACGGTATCTCTTCTTGGCCATGGTCTCACGGATATCATCAACGAAGTCATTTCTCTGAAACGTGATCAGATCCTTCTGCTTCATAAAATAACGTATCGGCATACTCTGGTTGACCAGACGTGTCGCTGTATACGTGTCATACGGTGTTTTAATGATAAAACACCCCTTACTCTCTGCCAGCTTTTTGATGGTAAAGGACACCAGGGATCCATCACACACAATAATGCATTTTGCGCCCATCTCAATGGCACAGAGCTGGGACTCATAACGGTTTCCGAGGATTACGATATCATCCTTTTCAATATAATTTTCCATAAGATCCGGGTTCGCTGCTGCGATCAGACATTTGCCTGACCGGATGATCTCCTCCGGGTCTCCCGCGATCATTTCTCCCTCCAGTGTCTCGATGAGATTATGAAAAGGTGTCTGCGCATTTGCAATAATGCAGCTGTCGTAAACATCCATGTAGGATTTTGCTATATCCTCTATGGTAATAAGACCTTCCAGCTGCCCGTTTTTGCAGACCACAGGAAGTGTCGCAAGACCGCCCTCTTTCATGATCTCCCATGCACGCTTCAGGGAGATATCACTGCCCACACCCGGCACCTGAACCACATCAATATCAAACACCTGTGTTCTGACATCACTGAGATATTCCGGCTCAGGCACACCAAACCGCTGAAGCACAAAGCGTGTCTCCGAGTTGATCTGTCCCGCTCTTTTCGCCGTATACCGCTTCCCTGTCATCTGTCTTTTAAATGCCGCATACGCAATCGCAGAACAGACAGAATCCGTATCGGGATTAATATGACCAATTACATGAATTTCTTCTCCTGCCATTTACTGATAATCCTCCTCACTGTATTGTCCAATATCAATGACATATTCAAAACGTCTTGCCAATGCCGGTGCTACCCGGAAAAGTTCATCCAGTGTATTTCCCTCATCCGCAAGAACTACGATAAAATCACCCCGGAAGGCATCCATCACTGCGAATATTTTAGTGATCGTAGAAAATGCCAGCTCTGACGCATTGTCGATCAGCAGGCAGTTGCCCTTGATCTGATTGCAAACTCTTAACAGGTCCATCTGATTTAACTGACTGGAATTGATCTTTGCGATCTGGTTGGTGGAAAGGAAGCCCTTTTCATAATTGACACGAACGATCTTCTTGGTAATACCGATGATCTTATCCTCTCCTTCTCCCATGAGTACAAAATGCTTCGGCTCTAACTCTCCGGCGATCAGTGTCAGAATGTCATCAAAGGAATGATGAAGTGCTCTGGTCGTCGGCAGCTCATCCTCCTCCAGCTCCGGCAGATTACCAAGCTCCGGACTGTCCTCCGGCATAACCTGGCGCAGCTCCGGAATATCGGGCTCAGGCATGATCTGATCCAGTTCGATCATAGTTACATCATCTTCTTTCACAGGAAGTACTCCTGAGGATACGATTTCCTCCATGCCTACCGGTCGCTGTACCTCATCTGTCTCCTCCGGTGCACCGGCTGCCATTTCCGCAGCCTCCTGCTGACGTTCTGTCGTATCCGCTGATCCCTGCTGCTCGTCCACTGTCTCTGACACGTCCATCGGAATATATGTTTTTCCAACCTTGCTCTGGACAGCCTGTGTCATACGTCCCAGAACATCCGAAGCAAGATTTGGCACGTCACTGATCTTACCGGCTGCATCGTCTACAACTGCCACAGCCTTTTCCTTTAACTGTTCTCTCTTTTCTGCCTCAAAGATCGCTGTGATCTCCTTGGCCAGATCCTGTGTGATCCCAAGCCCTGACTGGGACGGTTTTTCCGGTTTTTCCGGCTCCTCCCGGGCAGCCGCCTGCTCCGCCAATACATTCTCCACAGCGGCAGCTAACGTATTCTTCATCTCCTGACTCATTGGAGCCACAGTATTTTGCTCTCTTTGATCCTCACTGCTTTCACTGTCCCGGCTCTGATCCGGTTTCCACTGCTCCAGATCATCCTCCATATCATCAGACACATCAGGGGTGACGGCCGCTGCTTCCATGTCTTCCTCCATTGCAGCCGCAGTCTCTTCCTCAGACTCCGTCGTATCCATCTCTGCCTCAACAGACTCCTCCGGATATGTTTCCTGCAGATCATCCTCCGTTACGGCTTCTTCCTGCTTATCTCTGCTTCCGCGTTTCCACAGTCCCCGCAACAGATGAAAACCGCCCTTTGCCTTCTGGGTGATCTCCTCCGGAGCGACTAACAACTCCCCGTCCTCTGGCTCATCCTCATAATCATCCACGAATTCTTCGTCATCATCCTCGGCTTCCATGGCTTCCCTGCGCTTTTCATCCCGTTTTTTGCGCTTCATTTTTTCTATTTCCTGCTTCATGATCTCCGGTCCCAGATCCGGCAGGGAACCGGTATCGTCCGGATTCGGTTCCTCCGGTGGATCTACCGTGTAATCCCTGTCCTCATAATAAATAGTTTCATCCTCATCCAGATAGTCAAGCAGTGCCTGTGCTCTCTCCACGATCTCGCCATCGCCAAACCACAGCTTGATATCTTCACATTCTCTCCGGCATTCCTCCTCGCGTCCTGCTCTCTGATACAGCTTTGCAAGCTCATATGCCCATTCCTCTACATAATCCTCTTCCTTAAGCCTCTCAAGAGTCTCGATCAGCCGGTTGAAGGAAGCTCCCTTTGCCTTGTCGATCCGGTAACGAAGGATCAGACTCTCCTGTTCACTGTGATTCAGGTCCTGAAACTCCTCATAAAAATCCTCAGCTTCATCCAGATGATTTGTCCGGATCGCAAGATAGATCAGACGATACAGTACCTTTTTGTTTCTGTTTCTCTTATAAATACGCAGATAGATCGCCTTGGCTGCCTCAAACTGCTCCGTCTTGACATAAACCTCTGCAAAGGTCTGCAGCTCTGTCTGGGATTTGACCTGACGCACATCGATCGTAGACAGCACCGCTGCCGCTTTTCTGTATTTTCTCTCCTCCACCAGACTTTGTACCTGAGAAATCCTTACTGCCATTTCATATTTACTCATAAGCTCTGTACCTTCCTTATTTTTTCATATTGTTGTATATAAAGATCATTTCTGCGGTCACTTTTCATTTGAAACTTCTCACGAAGTGTCCGGGCATCCTCTCCGATATCACAGACCACAAGCCCTTCCTGTCCATGCAACGTCCCCAGCATCTGTCCCATAGGATCAAATACCGTGCTGTCTCCGATGTAATGCAGCCCGTCCAGATCCCCCACGCAATTAATGCCTGCCACATATGCCTGATTTTCAATGGCTCTGGCCCTCAGCAATGTCAGCCAGTGGTCTCTGCGCGAGGCTGGCCAGTCTGCTATGACCACCAGCAGATCCGCCCGGTCTGATGCTGCCTGGAATATCTCCGGGAACCGGAGATCATAGCACACATATAATCCAATCCCATGTCCACAAAACGGTACTGTCACCAGCTCATTTCCGCCCTGATACGCATCTGCTTCTCCACCATAACGGAACGGATGCAGCTTGGCATACTCTCCCAGCACTTGTCCGTCCCTGTCCACCAGGGTAAACCGGTTGGTTCCCTTCTCATCTCCCGGCTCCGGCAGGGCCGCCCAGCCAAATCCCACTGCTGTCCCATATTTCACAGCAAGCTTCTGCATCGCTGCCACTGACTCCGAAGCTGCCCTCTGCTCACCGATCCTGTCCAGATTCATGGAGAATCCGGTGAGAGACATCTCGGGAAAAAAGATCACATCTGCCTTCCCTGCTGCTGCCTGTCTGATCAGCTCTTCCGCTTTTTGCAGAGACAATCCCTTATCCTCCCACACCATATTTAATTGTCCCAATGCAATTCTCATATGAGCCGTCACACTCCTCATTTTCTACTACTGTAGTATACCTATTTTCGCATATTCTATATTATTATATCTTTATCCCTTTCATATGGCAATAGTAAACTTCTCTCAGAAGCATTCCCTCTTCATGAAAAATATGGTACAATTATATAAATAACAATCTGCCTATCAGGCATAGAAATGGAGGACTATAATATGAAGATCCAGTCAGTATTTGATGATTCTTTCCGTACCTACGGACGAGTTGTAGACGGCTATGATTACAAGCTGCTTTTAGAGCGTTTAGAGGCGAACACTCCGAAACCGGAAGACAGCGTAGTATATGTTCCATCTGTTGCAGAGCTTGAGGATACCCCTGCTTATGCACAGCTGCGTGACAACTGCTACGGCGGTATGCCTATTGAGATCGGTTACTGCAACGGTACCAACACAAAGCTCAACTGTTTTGAATACCACCGAGACAGCGAGATCGATATCGCCGCAGATGATGCGATCCTCCTTGTTGCAAGACAGCAGGATATCGTAGACGGCAAGATCGACTCTTCCAAAACAGAAGCGTTCCTCTGCCCAAAGGGAACCGGTGTTGAGCTTTATGCTACAACTCTTCATTACGCACCTTGCAGTGCCAAAAAGGGAGAGGGCTTCCGCGTTGTGATCGTGCTTCCAAAGGGAACTAACGAGGATGCTCCAAAGATTTCCGTTGTCAATGATAACGATAAATATCTCTGGGCAAGAAACAAATGGCTCATTGCTCATCCGGACTCCGCCGAGGCAGCAGACGGAGCACAGGTTGGTATTACCGGTGACAATATTGATATTATCGATCTGATCTAATAGGGAGACATATTATGCCAAAGATTTTACCACCTGATTTTCTCCGGGAGAGGCAGCCTCTCCTTGGAGCAGAGTGGGAAGATTTCTTACAATCCTATGATACGCCGCGAGCTTACGGGCTCCGGCGTAATCCATTTCAGGACTGTACTGATCTTCCTTTTTCATTAGAAGAGGTTCCCTGGGCCAGGGACGGATATTATGTTTCACCGGAGGATCGTCCCGGCAGACATCCCCTTCACGAGGGCGGTGCTTATTATATTCAGGAGCCGAGTGCCATGTCTGTGGTAAGCCTTCTGGATCCCCGTCCGGGGGAACTGGTCTGTGACCTGTGCGCAGCTCCCGGTGGCAAGAGTACACATATCGCATCACTTTTACATGGCACCGGCCTTCTGGTCTCCAATGAAGTATTTCCAAACCGCGCCAGAATCCTCTCCCAAAATATAGAGAGGATGGGCATACCCAACGCACTGGTATGCAATGAACCGACCGACAGGATGGCATCTCATTTTCCATTGTTTTTTCATCGTATCGTCGTGGATGCTCCTTGTTCCGGCGAGGGGATGTTCCGCAAGGATGATACTGCCATCCGGGAATGGAGCCTGGAAAATGTAGCTCTTTGTGCCGACCGGCAGAAGACAATCTTAAATCATGCCGACCAGATGCTGCAGCCCGGAGGAACCCTTGTTTACTCCACCTGCACCTTTGCGCCTGATGAGGACGAAGCCATTGTCCAATGGTTTTTAGAAACCCATCCTGACTATACTCTGATCGACTGGCACGATACCACTCTGGGACAGAGCGTTGCCGGTCTGCCACAGTGGGCAGGTCTGTCAGAGGGCATATCCGGGGATTTTCCGGCAGAGATCACGTCAAAGGTACTCCGGCTCTGGCCTCATAAGCTTCGCGGTGAGGGACATTTTGCAGCAAGATTTCAGAAATCCGGCACACCGATCCCTATTTCAGAAACAATGCATACATCCGAGGCTACTGCCTCCCATCGGAACAAAAAGAAAAAGAAACAAAAAGAAATAGATCTTACCGATTATGAAGAATTTAAAGAACAATATCTTCAGGCCCCGCTTTCCGCTTATCCGGAGCTTGCGCTGGGTCGAATGGAGTTTTTCGGAGATGAGCTTTATCAGATCCCATTCTCCGTGCCATCCCTTTCCGGTTTAAAGATCCTGCGCAGCGGTCTTCACCTGGGAACACAGAAAAAAAATCGTTTTGAACCGGCCCATGCACTGGCCAAAGCCTTACGTCCATCGGAGGCAAGGCAAAGTATATCCTGCAGCTACGAGGATGCCTGCCGTTATCTCAAAGGAGAAACCATCTCCTGTCCGGACACATGGAAGGGCTGGTCACTGGTCTGCTACGAAGGCTGTACCCTTGGCTGGGGCAAAGCCCAGAACGGTATTCTCAAAAATCATTATCCAAAGGGACTCAGAATCCAAGGCTGGAATGATCCCGCAGAGAAGTGAGTACAGGACATCCACACGCCTGCAGACTTTGCAGATCCTGATGTCCTCCACTCATCAGCACACAATCAATACCAAGAGTATGAGACACTTCAAAATCATGAACGGAATCTCCGATCAGAACTGTCTCGTCTCTTGGTATTTTATTTTGTTCAAAATACTCTACCGCACGTTCAATCTTACCTGCTGCCAAAAGGTCATCCGCCCCCAGCACAGCCTCAAAATAATCGGACACTCCAAAAAGCTCTGCATAATATTGGATGATCCTGGTAGCAGAGGATGACAAAATGATCTGATGACAGCCCTGCTGCCGGCAGCTCTCCAATAATTCCTTCACTCCCTCATGAAGATCCAGCTGCCCCTTATGACTTTCATAATAGCTCTGAAACCGTTCTGCGATCCAGTCAAAATCAGTTTCCTTCATATCAAAAAAATGTTCGTAAAAACGAAGAATAGGAGTATCCATCGCCCTTCGATACTCCTCCAATGTAATCTCTGGTCTTTTCTGCTCCCGAAGCATGTCGTTCACCGCATCCAATGCGATCCCCACATCATCCACAATCGTTCCGTTCCAGTCCCAGATAATATATTTTTTCATTGTTAATTCCCCTTACACAGACTCTGCGGTCTCATATGCCTTCTTGTAGCTCTGTACCTTATTAACATATGTTTTGCAGTAGGACGGTATGCCTCCGTATCGTTTCACTGCTCCGCTGCCGGCATTGTAAGCCGCCAGAGCCATCCTCTCATCACCGTTAAACTCCTTCAGCTTCTGGGAAATACACTTTGCTCCTCCCATAATATTCTGGCCCGCATCATAGGGATCTGTCACTCCCAGACTCTTTGCTGTCGCAGGCATAAGCTGCATCACACCCATCGCCCCTGCACTTGATACGCTGCCGGCATTAAAATTGGACTCTGCCTTTGCTATGGCCTTCAGGAGACTTTCTGAAACATTATACTTTTCAGATGCCTTCTTAAACCATGAATCATATTTTGTCTTTTTCATGGAATCCGCTGACGTTGTTCTTTCGCTGGCTGATGTACTTCCGACTGTGTCTGTCTTCACTGTCTTTTCATTGTCAGCCACATCCTCGTATGTCACAGCCTGTCCCGTGACCGGATCTGCAAAAGCAGTTGTCACGTCAGCATCATCATGGGTGTCGATCCCGCTTTCTTTATTTTTTAATACATGTTCAAAGGAGGTCAGCGTCGTCTTGCGCTGCCTGCCATCCGTATATGTCCTCAAAGGCTTAATATCCAGCCGTGATATATGATCCACCATATTGCCACCTTTCTCCTTTACCTGTTACAGATGATCTCCTCGTCCAAAAAGCTCTCTCAGTGTCATTCCCCGCTGCATGGAACCAAGTCTCTTCTGTTTCACTGTGGGCGGTTCCGTATGAACCTTTCCCGGCACAACCGGGGATTCATTGTTCTCCACTGCCGCTCCCACCGGCGAAACCAAAAAGGGCTCACTCGTTGCCGCATCCTTCACCCTGTGAAAGCGCAAAGGCTGATATCCCGGCTGTCTGACTCCCCGGCATACTGCCGGCACTGTGCCGCCGGTCGATACTGATGTGGTCCGAACCTGTGTAACCACTGCTTTTTGTCCCTGTATGATCTCCATAGATAATCTCCATTATAATGCACTATAGATAATATTACGAAGCACCTGTACGTCACGGTAACCGTTGCCACCACACTTCTGGATCACATAGATGATCGCCAGATCCTCTGCCGGATCCATGGCTACATATGATCCAAGCCAGCCATCCCAGCCAAACTCCCCCTCTGAGCCAAGTCCATATGAAGCCGGCACGTCGATCATCTGCCGCATCAGATCTCCATATCCGTAGCCTCTCAGGGACTCCCAGTCATACATCCGCAGCTGCTGTGGAGTCAGCTGATTTCTGGTCATATGCTCAATAGTCTTGCGTCCTAAAATACGGACACCGCCATAACATCCTCCATGCAGCATCATCTGTACAAATTTGGAATAATCTCCCACGGTGGATACCAGACCTGCTCCGCCCGACTCAAAAGCCGGTTTCTTTTTATGCATGTAGGAAAGTCCCAGATGCTGCCATGTGCATGGCTCCAATCTGCCGCTTTCCGGCTTGTACTCATAATTTTCCATAAAACGGTCCAGCTTTTCCTCCGGCACATAAAAGTCTGTATCTACCATCCCAAGAGGTTCAAATATGGTCTTTTTTAAGTATTCCCCGTATGTCTGGCCGGTAACCACCTCAAGGATCGCTCCCAGCACGTCAGCACAGAAAGAATATCTCCATCCCTCTCCCGGCTCAAACTCCAAAGGCTGCTGACCGATGAGATTGGCAAGGTCATATGTCGTAGTCGGCTTCCCTGCCTCCAGATCTGCATAATATTTATCAATCATCTTCTGCATATATGTGCCTGCCGGGAAACTGGCATCCGGATATGTCACACCTGCCGTCATGTTGAGCAAATGCTGGATCGTCACCTTATTGGTCACCGGCACCAGCTCTCCATCCTTCAACACCTTTTGGTCACAAAAGCCCGGCAGATACATATCGGCTGTATCACTCAGAGATAACAGTCCCTTTTCCACAGCCGCCATGACAGCCGCTGATGTAACAGGCTTTGTCATGGAATAGCACCGAAAAATGGAATCCTCTGTCATGGGGATATTGCGCTCTGTATCAGCCATACCAAACTGCCGGAAATACACAGTATCTCCTTTATGTATTACACATAAGCTGGCTCCCTTGATCTCGTCCTGTTCAATCTTTTCTCTGATCACTTCGTCTGCTTTATTTAAAATATTATAATTCATCTTTATACTCCTATCGATTCATCTTTCTGCAAAAAACATACAGATATAGTGTAACATATTCCCAGCTGTTTCTTCAAGAGAGAGGTATAAACAAACACAAAAAATATCATACTAATGCTGTCAAGCATTTGTGTTAGAAAGGTATGGTATTTATATGGCACTCTCTCCCATTCAGGCATATTCCATTATATTTTTTACCGGAGGCTTCCTTTACTGCGGCATTGAAATTTTATACCGGGGATACTCCCATATCTCCATGTTTTTTACCGCCGGGGTATGTTTTTTATTGATCGGTGTCATTGAACACCTTTTTCATTCCCAGCTTTCTCTGCTGCTGCAGATGCTGATGTGCGGACTTATGATCACCGCCATAGAATATCTGGTGGGGGTCGTCGTAAACCGTCAGCTCCATTTAAATGTCTGGGATTATACCGGACGCACCTTTAATCTCCATGGTCAGATCTGTCTGTTAAACAGCTCCTTATGGTTTCTTCTCTCCGGCCCTGCCATCCTGCTGTTTGATTTCATGCGCCATATGCTGCTTGGCATCCCTCTGCCCCACTATCGGATCTTCTGACCCCTGCCTATTGCTTCAAATAGGATGGGCGATTCCACTGACCGGATGCCTTTTTATGCCGCCAGGTGTCCTTATTCCGGTCATAACCACGAACCACCAGATACTGCCAGTTACTGGCTGTCTTTAAGGACCGGTACACCTTTTTCAGATGGATCCATTGACGGTTATGATCCGGATCCCCGGAATCCGCCAAAAATACTTTATCGTTCTTTTCATCAAACTCAAAAATCGTCACATAATGTCCCGGAGTGTTCTTCCAGTGTACTGTTGAATTTGCACTGGAAACCAGCACGATCGCACATTTTGATTTCTTAACTGCCTCACGAAACTCATGATATGTTTCCTGCTTACGTTCCACATGACATCGAAATCCCAAAGAGGTCAGCCCCCTGCGGATATATCCCCAGTCAATCGCCATCCCGCCCCCATATCCGGTATGTTTTTTGGCATATTGGTACATATCGATCGGAGAACACTGATACTCTGTCAATGAGGAATAAATATTGGCCATACAGCACAAGCCACAGCCAAATCCTCCGAAAGAACCTCCATCCATATAGCTTTCGCCCCATTCTCCGGACCAGTCGATCCCTCTGTTCCATGATTTGGGTCCCTGCAGGAATGTATATATACTCTTTGTTTTGTCCACTGTTTTGATAACAGGTTTCGGGGTACTTTTCGCCGGTTCTGTAGGTTCCGGTGTTTTGGTTGCTATCGGCGAAACGGCAGGAGCCGTCATTTCAGCCATCTGCTTCTTCTCCTGAAAAAGCATTCTGCGTTTCCACCCACTCCACATAGAAGAAATCAGCATAGAGGCACATACAAATATCACACAGCTCCATATGAGCATATATCTTTTTTTTCTACTTCCCCAATGTTTCTTTCTCTGCGTTGTACCCATTCATTTTTCCTCCGTATCTTCTCCCAGGCCGCGACACCTTTTTCCTGTATAGCAACTATACCATATATACAAATTATTATATAGGAAAAAGGTGCCGCACTGTCACCAGTGCGACACCCTCAAGCTTCATAACCAAAGAATGTAATTATTTAACTCTTACATTAACGGTAGCCTTCTTAGCACCAACCTTAACAGTCAGTTTTGCTTTTCCGGCCTTCTTAGCCTTAACGGTAATAACAACTTTCCCCTTCTTAGCTACTGCTGATTTAACCTTTACAGCCTTCTTGTTAGATGGTGTAACCTTAACAGTGTCTGTAGTAGCTTTCTTGTTGTTCTGAGCCTTTACAGTTACGTTGATCTTCTTTGTCTTATTCTTCTTGATCACAACTGTAGCTTTCTTTGCAGTTACCTTCTTTGCAGGATTCTTAACGAATACCTTGATAGTAGCCTTCTTAGAACCAGACTTAAGTGTTACGTTTGTAGATGTACCAGCCTTAGCTTTCTTAGGTACAGCGATCTTAACCTGCTTCTTGCCCTTTACCAAAGTAGCCTTTGCAATCTTCTTGTTTGCAGATGCTACGGTAACCTTCTTTGCTGCGTCTGCTGCAGCTGCCTTCTTAACAGTGTAAGCAAGCTTCTTGCTGCTGCCAGCGGCGATAACTACTTTTTTCTTCTTGAACTTGATAGACTTGGTAGCCTTTGTCTTTGCAGCGCCCTTAATTGTTACAAGCACCTTAGCGATCTCTGTATTTGCAGAAACAACGCTAACTGCTGCATCAGTACATGCTACAGCGGCCTTAGTAGCTGTAACAGTTACCTTAATAGCGTCACCGGAAACTACAACTGCAGAAGCAGTAGCAATGCTTGTAGCAAGCTTTGCGTCATACTTGCAGGTAAGAGCACCCTTTGTAGAGATTGCAACACCTGTTACTGTTGTAGAAGCGGCAACAGCCTTATCCTTTGCTGCTGCGATTGAAAGCTTTGCTGTAGGAACAGCGGCTGCCTTCTTGGCATTAGAAGCATCTGCTACGTTTGCAGAAAATACACTTGTAAGTGCAACTGCTCCAGCCAGAGCCAATGAAAGTACTTTCTTCATAGAAGTCTTCATGATTTTTTCCCCCTTATAATAGTGGATTTCTTGTTACAGACGAAATTCTAGCATGGCAATTATGACATTTCAATAGTCACAATGCACAAAAGATTATTAAGTTTTTATTACGTTACAGGCATTTTCTCTAAATTTGCAAAAAAAGATGGTAATTTTGTCGAACAAACAAAATTACCATCCTGTTTCATTGTCATATATGCTCATTTTATTGACATATTCTGTCAATCCTTAATTGATCAAAAAGTAAATTTTCCTGCAAAATAGCTTGGAAGATCCTCAATCTTAATACGCTCCTGCTCCATGGTATCACGATCACGAACCGTTACCGCACCATCCTCCTCAGAGTCAAAGTCATATGTGATGCAGTACGGGGTACCGATCTCATCCTGGCGGCGATAACGCTTTCCGATGTTTCCTCTATCATCATACTCACAATTGTATGTCTTAGACAATGTCTCATAAATCTTTTCTGCCTGCTCGCCCAGCTTCTTGGACAATGGAAGCACACCGATCTTAACCGGCGCAATTGCAGGATGGAAGTGCATTACCGTACGCACATCTCCGCCCTCCAGCTCCTCCTCATCGTAAGCGCTGCAAAGGAAAGCAAGTGTTACACGGTCTGCTCCGAGAGACGGCTCAATAACATATGGGATATATTTCTCATTCTTGGTATCATCGAAATAACTCATATCCTCTCCTGAGGTCTCTGCATGACGGCTCAGATCATAATTGGTACGATCGGCGATACCCCAGAGCTCACCCCAGCCAAATGGGAACAGGAACTCAATATCAGATGTTGCTTTACTATAGAAGGAAAGCTCCTCCTTGTCATGATCGCGCACACGCATCTCATCCGGCTTAATTCCCAGTGTCTGCAGCCAGTTAATGCAGAAGTCTTTCCAGTATGCAAACCACTCCAGATCAGTATCCGGTTCACAGAAGAACTCCAGCTCCATCTGCTCAAACTCACGGGTACGGAATGTAAAGTTACCCGGTGTGATCTCATTACGGAATGACTTACCAATCTGACCGATACCAAATGGAATCTTCTTTCTGGAGGTTCTCTGTACATTCTTGAAATTAACAAAAATACCCTGTGCTGTCTCCGGACGAAGATATACGGTATTCTTTGCATCCTCAGTAACACCCTGGAATGTCTTGAACATCAGGTTAAACTGACGGATATCGGTAAAGTTATGCTTACCACAGGTTGGACATGGAACGCTGTGCTCAGAAATGAAATCCTGCATCTTCTCATTGCTCCATCCATCTACACTGCCATCGAGCTCGATGCTGTTCTCCTCAGCAAACTTCTCGATCAGCTGATCTGCACGGAAACGCTCATGACACTCCTTACAATCCATCAACGGATCAGAGAAGCTACCAAGATGACCGGATGCCACCCATGTCTGCGGGTTCATAAGGATTGCACAATCAATACCAACATTGTATTTATTCTCACGAATAAACTTCTGCCACCATGCCTGTTTTACGTTATTTTTCAGCTCTACACCAAGATTGCCATAATCCCATGTATTCGCAAGTCCTCCATAAATTTCAGATCCAGGATAAATAAAACCTCTCGCTTTTGCCAGTGCCTGAATCTTCTCCATTGTTTTTTCCATGATTATCCTCCATTCCATTGATGAATTTACTGCTTCTAAATATACCATTATCTTCCTTAGAATGCAAGTATACCCTTGATACGATCGGACCTTCTTTCCACAGATTCCACACAAAAATGTGCCTGCAGGATCACCTGCCATAGCAGGTACTTCCACAGACACATATAATCTGTTTCTACATATTATATATCAGATCCGGTCATATTATCAGATCAGGCTCTCATACAATGCTGTGATATCCTCCACAGATGTCTCCTTCGGATTACCCGGGCGGCATGCATCGTCATATGCAGACTGTGCAAGGAAAGGAATATCCTCTTTCTTGACAATCTCCTTGAGATCTGCCGGAATGCCAACATCCTGAGACAATTTACGAACAGCATCAATGGCAGCTTTGCGGTACTCCTCCTGAGACATATTTTCTGTTCCCTCTACACCCATAGCCTGTGCGATATATTTGTACTTGTCTCCTGTCGCATCTGCATTATACTCCATAACAGTCGGCAGAATGATCGCATTGGCCACACCATGTGGTGTATCATAAAGAGCTCCCAGTGGATGAGCCATAGAATGAACGATACCAAGACCTACATTGGAGAAGCCCATACCTGCAACATACTGTCCCAGTGCCATGCCCTCTCTGCCTTCCGGTGTGTTGTCAACCGCCCCTCTAAGAGAACGGGAAATGATCTCGATTGCTTTCAGATGGAACATATCAGAAAGTTCCCATGCACCAGCCGTGATATAACCCTCGATCGCATGTGTCAGGGCGTCCATACCTGTTGCTGCTGTCAGACCCTTTGGCATACTGGACATCATCTCCGGATCAATAAATGCAACAACCGGAATATCATGAGGATCCACACATACCATCTTGCGGTTCTTCTCTACATCTGTAATAACATAATTGATCGTAACCTCTGCAGCAGTACCTGCTGTCGTTGGTACCGCAAAGATCGGCATACTCTTGTGCTTTGTATCAGCAACCCCCTCCAGGCTGCGTACATCTGCAAAATCCGGATTCTCCATGATAATACCAACGCCCTTTGCGGTATCCATAGAAGAACCACCACCGATCGCAATAATGTAATCAGCACCTGCTGCCTTACATGCTGCTACACCTGTCTGAACATTCTCGATGGTTGGGTTTGGCTTGATATTAGAATATAACTCATAATCAAGTCCGGCTCCCTCCAGCACATCCAGAACCTTCTGTGTAACACCAAACTTCACCAGATCCGGGTCAGAACATACAAATGCCTTTTTGAAGGCACGTCCCTTCGCCTCGTCTGCAATGCTCTGGATCGCTCCTGCTCCGTGATAAGATGTCTCGTTCAATACAAATCTGTTTACCATAATGCTACTCTCCCTTTCTTTATAAAAATATAATGGTGCTTTCCATACCCCACCGGATATCACAGCAGTATTTGAAAAGCTGTCCCATACCTCTCATGCCTATATTATAGTAAATTTCCATAAAAAAAGAAAGTATTTTTTGAAATTTTCACAATATTTGCACATATTTTATAAATTGTTCACAAAGAAAACGGCACCGTTTCCATCGGTGCCATCTGGTTTATACATATGTATTTATATTTTGTCCGAGATAAGGCTGAACAGAAGACTCCATCATCTTCACAACCTCACTTGCCTGCCCCTCAAAGGTATCCAGCGTCTTGCTGAGAATCTCTGTGCTTACATTTGTCATCAACTGATTCTGCGACATCATCATAGAATAATCTGCAATGCTTCCGATCATATCCATAGGATCACCCGCCTTTCTGAATAGATATTTCTTATATTGATTGTATCAAAAAGAAGCCGCAAAATCAATGGACCGTTGATAAGATTTTTACTAAATATTTCTGAAATTGTTTTATCTTGACATCTTCTGTCATGCCTATGTCCTATGATACCCCTGTCAAACAAACAACGAATCAGTTTGAAAGGAGAAAATATATATGATGAATCAATTATTAAATACCATTTCCAGAGCAGAGAACAAGTCTTCCGAGAAAGTTACACTGACACTTCAGGGCATAACCATCCATTCCCTGAAAGAACTCCGGGAACATTTTAACCGTGATGAAATTCTGGTTGCCTTCACCAATGAAAATCTGCTTTTCTGGCTTGAGCAGCACTATTATGAAACCGAGGCAGAGCAGCTTCGCACGATTGACTTCAATGAAAAAAACTGTTTCCGCAAAATCTGCCGTGTTTTCCGGGTGAATTATATGGATCACATTTCTCTGACCGAGGAGGAAAGGAAACAGTTCAAGCAGAAAAAAGAAATTGTAAAAAAAGTGATCGCAGACACCAAAGCGGATGAAAAGCTCTTAGAGGAACTGCCCTTCATTGCCACCAACCAGGAAGAACTGGCCTGCCTCATCGATAGCGAAGAGCCAAAAATCTATCTCTGCAATGAAAGCTTTTCCATTCCTATTTCCAAGTCCGGAATAGAATATGTCGGTATCGGTGATGTTTCCATCGAAAATCCCTTCACCCCGGAGCAGTACCGCAAAGCAGGGATCACCATAACAAACATCTCCTTTCCGGTCACAGAAAATCCGGAGACGGCTGATGCTGCCCGTGTAGCCGCCGCTGCAAATGGATATGACAGTTTTCATGAATCTCATTCTGCTCTGGCAACCCTGTTTCATAATCTGCTGAAAACGCACCGGCTGTATGAGCATTATCATCTTCCCTTTAACTCTTCCGTTATGGGAACCTTTTACAACAGTCATTCCGAATGTAATGCTGCCAAAAAAGAAGCTCTGGAAAAAGCGTATAACAAGGCCCGCCGCTATGTCTCTCCCGGAGACTCCAAATGTATTGCCAAAGCCGCCACGGAATATTATAGCAAACATATCCATGATGTCTTTACTCCGGAAGTTTTGGGAAAACTGCAGACACTTTGTGATATCTGCCAAAAAGCTCCACTCTATCAGAAGCTGCAGGATCAGATAAAGCACTGTAAAAAAGATATCTCATCTTTATTGGAGGCAGAACTGCTGGAAAACGCCGATTTCTATGCTATGTATCAGTTTGAGTACTTTATGGACCAGGTAGAAATCGAAGAACACGACTACCGGATTTCCGAGGGAGGATTCCTGCGTGCCCTGGAGACTCTGACCGGTGGCAGTATCCAATACACTATCACCGATATCCACTCTGCCATCTCAGAAATGGAGGAGGATATCAATGATCACGCCAATACCTTCTTTAATACTGCGCAATCAGAATATCAATGCTATTGTCAGGAAATCGAAGAACTCCTTCAGGAAATCGGCAGTGATTTCAGCAGCCGGAAGGAAAACGAATCCGTTTATGATTATCTGCAGCGCCTGTGCAGTGAAGCGATCCAATAGGATTCATCAAAACAACTATATGGGTGCCTGCCCCGGTCTTTATTCACGGATAATAAGGCCGGGGCAGAATTATACACATAGTAAACGATTACTGTATCTGATGCTCCTCCCAAAAACTTTCCGGACCTACAATATATAATAATGTCCGCGCTCTGGTCCCTGCCAGATATATGTACTGAGAGAATGTCTCGCTCCGCAAAGCCTCTACATCACAAAGTATCACAACCTTGGCATCCAATCCCTTAAAGCCCTGTATCGTTGCATACACAGGTATTGCAGGATCCGGTTGAAAATCATCATTCAACTCATTGACTTTCACTTTCATTGCTGCCAATTTGGAATTTTTGTATCTTTTCGGCGACAAAAATGTAATATCACCGGCTGCTACTTTACCCTCTCTTAAAACCTTTAATATCTCTTTGATCTGTCTTTCAAAATCTTTTTCGTCCTGATAAGAAACCTTTCCTACCTCTTCACCGTTTTCTCTCATAAACTCCGCAAATGTAACACCGCTGGCCTTGGCGCTATACGTGCCAATCTGAACCGTATTTCTGCAATTGACAAGCAGACGGAATTTTGTATGGGAATAGGACTGAAGTATATCCATCCCTTCCCTGTATTCCGGATTATAAATATTTTGTTTCTCATCATAAAAGACCGCCCATTTTCCATGATCCAGCCCACCCTTTAGCAGACAGTCCAAAGAATATAAATATAACGGTTTTAATATGTCCTGCCCTTCATCCATGATCAGCACGTCATACTGCAGCTTCTCTGCCTCCGGGTCTGTAGACAGCTTATCACTGATATAATCATAAAACCGCTCCGGCAGAAGCTGGGCAAAATAATTCTGTGGATCCTTCTGCAATTCCTCCACATCCACCGGAATATATTCTCCAAAAAGAGCATGAATATTTATCACCTTCAACTGCTCCACCTGTGGCAAAGACCGCATTACATGATGCGCAAGATTTTTATTGTATGTAAGATACAGCACCTTTGCACCCTGATCTATCTGTCGCCTCGCATACTCAGCTGCCAGCAGAGTTTTACCGGTACCTGCTCCGCCCTCCACGACCAGATGATCATTCATCCCAAGTGCCTGCATAAGCTGTGCCTGTTCCTTCGTCAATCGCACCAGCTTTTGTTCCACCTGCTCCAAACGGTCATTCAGAGAAGGAATAAAACAAAAATCCGCCCGCAAAAACTGCACGATATCACGAATATCCGACGGTGATAATTTACTCGGTTCCCGGTGCTGTCTCTGCTGCCAGTAATCAAACACCCGATTCATATACCCGGAAATATCCCCTGTGGCACGGTCGTAGATAATCTCCGGAATGATCTCCTGCGAATCCGAATGAAATGCAATGTCCGGAAATACTACTCCACTGGCCATCAGAATGTTTTTCATGTGAGGATTGCCATCAAAATGCCTCTTAAGAATATCCCGCAGGCTAAACATATTTCCCGTCACCTGTGCAAACGGTCCCTCGGGTTTCACCCGCTCCGTGCCATACCGGTCAATAAAGGTCCATTGTCCATCATGACATTCCACACGTCCCCCTTTAATCTCCAGACATGCAACACCCCGTTCGCAAACCACCACGAAATCAACCTCTCCATAAATCTTAGACCGGTGTCTGGGAAGTCCCAGAGAATGAAGCACATAAGCATTCTTTAAATTTAACTCCTGCAACACATCATACATCTTTCGTTCCGCATTGCTCTTGATCTCCTCGCCCATATAAGGGGGAATGAATGTAACCATTGACCGGCTCCTCCTAATGTAAACTACAAAAATAATATAATGATGAGACAAAAGACAGCATTTTGCCCCAACTAATGCCACACAGCCCTCAAGACTTTTGCGACTTCATTTGCTGCTCAAATGCCTCACAGGACAATCCGGCCTCAGAGGCCGCATCTGCCACACTGAGAAGTCCCTTCCGGACTAATTGCACCAGCATATCCTTCTGGCCCTGTTTTCGTCCAATTTCCTCTCCCAGTTTCCACCCTTTCTGCTCTCTCGTCTTCATCATATCCTCTACTGCCTGGCACACATTGACCACCTCCGTTTTCTCATCAATCGCAAAATCTGTATGGGTTATTGTCTCTATTACACGGGCGGCTCCTGCCTCCAGCGTCTTGAGGCGTTCATCTTCCTCCAAAAGCCTTGCCAGCCCTTTCTCATCCTTCGAATACTTTATATAGTTTAACACTTCCCGCAGACTTGATGCAAACTTTTTGAAGTCATTCCGGGGTATTCTGCCGGGATCCAGCAAATGCATCCGGTAATCCTGTGCATATCTCCGTATCGTATCATTCTGCACAGAAAACATTTCATGCAATGACGTAGGTCCATCCCATGGATCTGCTC
>CADAKW010000001.1:8022-88429 GCA_902788645.1 uncultured Lachnospiraceae bacterium | reverse complement strand
TGGATCTCACTGACGAACTCACCGGCACCAACTGCACTGGAGTAAGCCTTTACAACGGTAACGATCCTCTTGATCTCATACGGAGGAATTCCTGCTCCGATGGCACCGTAAGCGGCCAGCGTAGAAGAAGAAGTAACCATTGGATAAATACCGTGATCCGGATCCTTGAGAGAACCAAGCTGACCCTCCAGAAGAATTCCCTTGCCCTCCTTGATCGCCTGACGAAGATAAGCTGATACATCGCAGACATAAGGTGCAACCATATCACGATACTCGTGAAGTGTATTTAAAAGCTCGTCCGGATCTAACTCCGGCTTATTATAAAGATATTTCAGAGTAACATTTTTCTGCTCGCAGATCCGTGCGATCTTGTCCTTTAAGACATCATCATCGAACAGCTCGGATACCTGAATACCAATCTTTGCATATTTATCTGAATAGAATGGTGCAATACCTGATTTGGTAGATCCGAAGGATTTCTTGCCCAGACGCTCCTCCTCATACTGATCAAATAAAATATGATACGGCATCAGGATCTGTGCTCTGTCGGATACAAGGATCTTTGGCTTTGGCACACCCTGCTCTACCAGAGAATTTACCTCTTTAAACAGGTAAGGAATGTTAAGTGCAACACCGTTTCCGATCACACTTGTGGTATGATTGTAAAACACACCGGACGGGAGAAGATGAAGTGCAAATTTGCCATAGTCATTGATGATGGTATGACCTGCATTGCTTCCTCCCTGAAAACGTACGATGATATCGGACTTCTCACCTAACATATCGGTGATCTTTCCCTTTCCTTCATCGCCCCAGTTTGCTCCAACGATTGCTGTAACCATAATAGCCCCCATTTCTGCACCGCCCTGACTACATCCCCCATGTCCGGCAGTGCTATGATGACATGGGGATGGATCAGTGTTTCTGCCATTAATCCGGCATACGAAACGCTGATCCTGTAAATTGATTCCTACACGTTTATTTCTGATTTCATTCCCAGGATCTCCTGATTCTCATCGAGAATCGGTTTTACAATGTTCTGAATAAACTCTTCTACCTGTGAAGCAGAACGTCCTGTATATCTGGATGGCTCCATCAGTGCCTGCAGCTCCGGCAGAGTCATTGGGAATTCATCATCTGCAGCGATGAGCTCCAGAAGATTATTCTCTTTGCCTTCCTGTTTTACATTCTTGCCTGCTTCCATGGAAAGCTGACGGATCTTTTCATGAAGCTCCTGTCTGTCTCCGCCTGCCTTAACAGCATCCATCATGATATTCTCTGTCGCCATGAATGGAAGCTCTGACATCAGACGTTTCTCAATCACCTTATCATAAACCACAAGGCCATCTACGACATTGAGCACCAGATCCAGAATACCGTCTGTGGCAAGGAAGCCCTCCGGAACACTGATACGCTTATTGGCAGAATCATCCAGAGTACGCTCAAACCACTGACACGCTGAAGTGAACATGGTATTGGTTACATCTGCCATCACATAACGGGACAGAGATGCAATACGCTCACTTCTCATTGGGTTTCTCTTATATGCCATTGCAGAGGAACCGATCTGGTTCTTCTCAAATGGCTCCTCAATCTCCTTCAGATGCTGAAGAAGACGGATATCATTGGAAAACTTATGTGCACTTGCAGCGATACCGGCCAGAACATTTACGACTCTGGTATCCAGTTTACGGGAATAGGTCTGTCCGGATACCGGGAAGCACTCCTTAAAGCCCATTTTCTTGGCAATGATCTGATCCAGCTTCTTAACCTTCTCCTCATCCCCGTCAAAAAGCTCCATAAAGCTTGCCTGAGTACCTGTGGTTCCCTTGGAGCCTAAAAGCTTCATATGATCGATGACATGATCCAGATCCTCCAGATCCATCAAAAACTCCTGCAGCCACAGAGTTGCTCTCTTACCTACTGTAGTAGGCTGAGCCGGCTGGAAATGAGTAAACGCCAGTGTCGGCTGTGATTTATACTTCATTGCAAATCTGGAAAGCTCATCAATGACATTGATCAGCTTGTTGCGGATCAGATGAAGTGCCTCTGTCATAATGATAACATCGGTATTATCTCCAACATAGCAGGAAGTTGCTCCCAGATGAATGATTCCCTTTGCCTTCGGACACTGAACACCATACGCATATACGTGGGACATAACATCATGACGTACCTGCTTCTCTCTCTCTTTGGCAACATCATAATTGATATTGTCAGCCTGTGATTTCAGCTCCTCAATCTGCTCCTTTGTTACAGCAGGATTGCCGTTTTCATCCAGAAGACCAAGTTCATTCTCTGCCTCGGCAAGCGCAATCCATAAACGTCTCCAGGTTTTGAATTTCTTGTCCGGAGAGAATATGTACTGCATTTCTCTGCTGGCGTATCTCTCAGACAGTGGACTTGTGTATCTGTCGTTGCTCATATCTAACCTCATTTCCGTGCTTTTTCGCACACCTTTGTTTTATAATGTAAGTATAAGTTCTATCTGTGACAGCACAAATATAATCTATACCTTTCACACTGTTCTCCTATTTGTCATATTCTCCACGGATATCCTCCTGAGGCGGGTCCACAGGATAATTTCCGGAGAAACATGCATTACAGTATCCCCGGTCTCCATCGATCAGCTCGCTGAGTCTGTTCAGATCGAGATATCCCAGAGAATCTGCACCAATCATTTCGGCAATCTGCTCTACCGTATGGCTGAATGCCGGCAGCTGATCGCTGGACGGTACATCTGTTCCAAAATAACATGGATATTTAAATGGAGGTGAGCTGATGCGTACATGCACCTCGCTTGCCCCTGCATCCTTTAACATCTTAACAATGCGGGCACTGGTCGTTCCGCGGACAATGGAATCATCTACCATGACAACACGCTTACCACGGACAATCTCCCGAAGCACATTGAGCTTCACCATCACGCTGGACTCTCTGGCTGACTGCTTTGGCTTAATAAATGTACGACCCACATAGCTGTTTTTAACAAATGCTGTGCCATATGGAATACCTGACTCCAACGCAAAGCCCATGGCTGCTGCATTTCCTGACTCCGGAACACCTACAACAATATCAGCCTCTACCGGATGTGTCTGTGCCAGAATCCTTCCGGCAATAATACGGGAGCTATGTACACTGATTCCGTCAATATAGCTGTCCGGCCTTGCAAAATAAATATACTCGAAAATACATTTTGCGTGGTTTTTGGTCATCAGAGACTTGTCTGATGAAATTCCCTCCGGTGTAATGGTGACGATCTCTCCCGGCTCTACATCACGGATAAATTCCGCTCCAACGGTATCTAAAGCGCAGGACTCACTGGAAAGCATATAAGCTCCGTCTCTCTTGCCAATGCAAAGCGGACGGAATCCAAATGGATCTCTGGCTCCGATCAGCTTACGGGGACTTGCCACAACCAGGGAATAGGCTCCCTTGATCTTTTTCATGGCTTCCTTGACTGCTTCTTCAACCTTGCCAACCTTTAACCGCTCTCTGGCGATCAGATAGGCGATCACCTCAGAGTCAATGGAGGTCTGGAAGATCGCTCCGCTTAACTCCAGCTCTCTTCGAAGCTCCAGTGCATTGACAAGATTGCCGTTATGCGCCAGAGAAAGTGTACCCTTAATATAATTGAGTACCAAAGGCTGTGTATTCTCTGCAATGCTGGCACCTGCCGTAGAATAACGAACATGGCCGACTCCGATATCTCCCTTCATCTTTCCGAGGTTTTCTGCATTGAACACCTCGTTGACAAGTCCCATCCCTTTGACGGAAGAGGAATTGCGTGGTGGACCGTCTGTACGGCTTACTGCAATACCACAGCTCTCCTGTCCTCTGTGCTGGAGGGAAAACAGTCCGTAATAGATCGTAGATGCTACGTCTCTGCCTTCCATATCGTACATTCCAAATACTCCGCACTCTTCTCCAAGCTTTGGTTCTTCTGCCTGATGAAGCAGGCAGCCGGAACAATGGCATTCTTCACATGATGTCTGTTTGTTACATTTGGTATGCTCACTCATTTTTGTCTCCATTCTTATGCAATTGTCCTAATACCCCTATTAACACAAGATATATTATATCAATTCCACGAAAAATCTCAAGACTTGTTTGTAACTTTTTGCGGTTTAGTCCCCCATTTTCTTTTGTTCCGTGTCCTCCAGTGTCATAATCCCCTTTTGAAACTTTAACTTGAGGATTCTCTGTACCGTATCATTCAGCCGCTTTTCCGTGATCTTTCCGGATTTCACCTTACTCAGGATCGCATCATAAGCCTCCGGCAGATCCTGCGGCATCAATATAATATCTGCACCGGCATTAAAGGACTTCACTGCTGCTTCCGCAGCCGAATACTTATCCGTGATGCATGCCATATCAAAAGCATCGGTTACGATCAATCCGCTGTAATCCAGTTCCTCTCTAAGGATCGTTGTCATGATCAGCTTGGAAACACTGGCGGGTTCACTGGTTTCTGTCACTCTGCTGACCGAGATATGGGAAATCATCACAAAATCAGCTCCTGCCTCGATCCCGCTCACAAATGGAACGAAATCAATCTTTCGCAGCTTTGATATACTGCTGTCAATGTCAACACTCCCCTGATGGGTGTCTCCACTGGAGGAGCCCTGTCCCGGAAAATGCTTTAGTGTGGAACAGATATTCTGGCTTTCCAGTCCCTTTACATATGCACTCACAAACTCTGCCACCTTTTTGGGATCATCCCCAAAAGAACGGGTACCAATCTCGCTGTTCATCTCCGTTGTCTTTACATCGGCCACCGGTGCAAAGTCCACATTAAATCCAAGCTCTCCGATCTGACGACCAATGGTGGATGCCATATAATACACATAATCGGCATCCTCTGTCTTCCCGATCTCTTCCATCGTCGGGAATGTATCTGTTTTCATCTTCGGATTATTTCCAATGCGGGCAACATCACCGCCCTCCTCATCAACACTGATAAACATAGGCAGTGCTGCATTCTTCTGCAGCTTACGGATCAGCTTTTTGGTCTGCTTGCGGTTCCATATATTTCTGGAAAACAGGATAACTCCCCCCACAGGATATTTCTCCAGAGTTTCCTTCATGGTTTTGGTGATCTTTTTATGTTCAAAATATTCTCCCTTTGTATCATCCAGCTGTTCCAGATTTACTGTAAACAGCTGTCCCACCTTTTCCTCATCGGTCATCAGATCCAGATATTCCAAAGATGCATAGGTAGCATCCTCATCGCTCATACCGACCACCTCCGGTTCCTCGGTAATTGGAGCGTCTGTAGATTCCGGTGGTACATATACATCCTTCTGCCGTTTTCCTCCCGGCAGACCGGCACAGCCCGTGAGTGTTGTTATCAGAAACAAATTAAGACAAAGACCTGCTGCACATAATTTTTTCCCGTATTTCATTTTCCGGTGCCATGCATCTTTTCTTTCGTGTTGAGTTCTCATTATGATCTTCCCATGCCTTTCTTTTGATTATTTATTTCTTTTGGAAACTGTCCAAGCTAACCTGCATAGGTTAAAAATGTATATAAATCCTGTCATATGAAATGACAGAACGGAGGTATTCATGAGTGACTTAGCAGCAACCGATTGTGGATGTGGATGCAGCAACAATAACAACGAAGGAGGATGCAGCTGGATCATTATCCTGCTCCTTCTCTGCTGCTGTTGTGGTAACGGTAACAGCGGTTTTGGCGGTTTCGGAAATGGATGCGGCGACAGCTGCTGCAGTTCCATTATCTGGATCTTACTTATCCTGTGCTGCTGTGGAAACGGCTTCTAAAGTTTCCACCACCCTCTAAACCTGAGCCCGGTGGTTCTCGTTTGGAATAATGCTTACGGCTGCCCATCCGGGCAGCCTTTCTCTGCTTTCATCACCAACGGCTCTTCATGATCCTCTTTTTGCATGCCTCACATTCCCTGTCGATCTCATAGATCGTATCCTCTTCAATGACCAGATCATCCTCACGATATTCTCTTTGTTCCGGTTTTGTCTGATCTGCTGATAATACATTCTTCCGGTTTTCCATTCCATAATAAAAGTATCTCATACTGCCTCCCATCTATCCAAGGAAATGACTTCCAACGGATCATTATGTAAGCTTCCGAAGACCTTATGACCTGATAAACACTTTCATATTATGAAATTATATTATTGTGAATTTATAATATAGTATGCATTGTTGTCATTTATGCCTCTATTTCCCGAAAAATTCCGGAAACTGTCCAAGCATACAGACATAATATGAAATTGTAAATATAATTCACTGTCGATCTATTATGACAAAATGGAGGTTTTCATGAGCGATTTAACAGCAACCGGTTGTGGTGGCGGATGTTCTTCAAACAATGGAGGATGCAGCTGGATCATTATCCTTCTTCTCCTCTGCTGCTGTTGCGGTAATGACAACGGCGGCTTTGGCGGCTTCGGAAACGGAGACGGCTGCGGCTGTAATTCCATCCTTTGGATCCTCATCCTTTGCTGCTGTTGCGGAAACGGCTTCTAAAGCAATCACTTCGAAGCAATGTATCCATCAACATATCCGGTTGATATATACCGGATCCGGCCGGCTGTTTATCCTGACAGCCGGCATTTGTATTTTATCAGTAATCATCTGTTCCAAAAACTCTGTATTTTGTCCAGACGGGATGTCATTCCCAGAAGAAGCATATCCAATACACAGATTGCTGTCATAGCCTCAACTACAACTACCGCTCTTGGGACAATGATCGGATCATGGCGTCCCTTGATTGAAATCCCGATCTCCTCCCCTGCACGGTTTACCGTCTGCTGCTCTCTCGCAATGGACGGAGTAGGTTTGATCGCAGCCCGGAGTATGATGTCACTGCCATCGCTCATCCCCCCCAGAATACCTCCTGCATGATTGGTGGCTTTGGCAATGCTGCCGTCGGCTCCACGGCAGAATGAGTCATTATTTTGTGAGCCAAAGGCTTTTGCCGCCGCAAAACCGTCACCAATTTCTATTCCCTTGACAGCTCCGATGGACATCACTGCCTTTGCAAGATTTGCATCCAGCTTCTCAAACACCGGCTCGCCAATGCCTGCCGGCATCCCTTTGACAATACATTCGATCACACCGCCGGCAGAATCCTGCTCCTTCATCTTCTGCTCCAAAAGGATCTCTGCCTTTTCTGAAGCTTCCGGATCCGGCATATAAAGAGGACTTTTCATGATATTTTCCAGAGACGACTTCTCCATATTGATCGAAATGTCACCAATGCTTTTGGTATATGCCTGCACCTTGATCCCAAGAGTCTTCAACAACTCCTCCGCAATGGCACCGGCAGCTACCCTTCCAATGGTCTCCCTTCCGGAGGAACGGCCGCCCCCACGGTAATCCCGGAAACCATACTTTTGATCAAATGTATAATCTGCATGTCCCGGACGATAATAACCTGCAATCTCTGAATAATCCTTTGAGCGCTGGGTCTTGTTATAGACAACCAAAGAAATCGGGGTTCCTGTGGTCTTTCCTTCAAAAACACCTGACTGGATCTCCACCAGATCCTCCTCCTTGCGGGGAGTGGAATATCTTGTCTGTCCCGGCTTTCTGCGGTTCAGATACTGCTGGATCTTCTGTTCATCCAGCTCCAGCCCTGCCGGACAACCGTCTACTACAACACCAACTCCTGCCCCATGGGACTCTCCCCATGTTGTTACTTTAAATATCGTTCCAAATGTAGATCCTGCCATGATAATACCGTACCTTTCGTTTTACATTTTCAGCTTCTATAAGATAAACGCAGCAGAAGCTCTACATAAGCAGATTCCTGCTGCGTTATTATCCACCGTTTTCCTCCCGGAAAGATTTCCGCTATAAGCGGATCTTCTTTACACTCTGCTCCAGTCCATATGCAATATCCTTTAACTGTGCCGCATTTTCTGAAATGTCGATCACAATATTACCAACTTCAGCTACAGATGCGGAAGTTTCCTGACTGCTTGCTGCATTTTCCTCGGCGATCGCAGACAGGTTCTGAACCACATCAACCACCTTGCTTCGGGAATCGTCCAGATTTTCTGTTTTTCCTGTGATGTTAACGACACTGTTCATTGCGTTGGAAACACCCCGATCCACCTGCTGGAACATCTCATCTGTCTGTGTCATCTTATCACTCTGCTCATCCATAATATCACGGACCTGCTGCATTGTCTCCACTGCTCTTGTAGAATCCTTGATCAATGCCGATGTGATCTCGGCGATCTGGGTTGCTGATTCATTGGACTGCTCCGCCAGCTTCTGGATCTGGGAAGCAACTACGGCAAAGCCTCTTCCCTGCTCTCCGGCTCTGGCCGCCTCAATAGAAGCATTCAAGGATAACAGATTGGTCTCCTCCGCAATGGAAGCGATCAATGTGGTTGCCTCTTTGATCTTCTGAGCCGACGCATTGGTAATATTGGTCTGCTCATAAATCTCCTCAATAGAAGTCTTGGTCCGCTCATTCACAGACATCAGTTCATTTAAAATAGTCATGGCATGATCACTGGAGTTTTTCATACTCTGCGAGTTATTTTCGAGAAGCTCTGCTTCCCGGTTTGTCTCTTCGATCATGTTACCCATATTGATCACATGCTCTGTGGCGTTCTGTGTCTCCTGCGCCTGGCTGGTAGCTCCTGTCGCAATATCTCCCACAGCGCTTTCCACCTGCGAAACCGTTTTGGCTGTTTGTGAAGCATCCTTATCCAGTCGCTCCGATGCACCAAACAGATCCGTGCTCCTGCTCTGGATCTCCTCCACCATAGCAACAAGCTCCCGGCGAAGCTCTGCCACAGAACGGCTCATAACTCCCGTCTCATCCTTACGGCTGACTAACTTCTCAGACCCCGGAGTCGGAGTGAAATCCATACGTGACATTTTACCTACAATGGCTGAAATCTTGCTGATCGGACGCAGACTTGCAGAAATCAATATTAATGATACAAGCATCATAATGATGATCACTGCTACAGAAGCACCGATACTGATATATGTAACTTTATTCAATGGTGCCAGGATCTCGCTCTGATCAGCAGAAACCACCAATACAGAGGAACATGCCTCATCCACATAATATGCTGCATATTTCTGTACACCATTAAAATCGTACGATACAACCTGTGGTTCCGGTCTCTTTCCCGTTGCCATGCGGGCAACCACATCCTTGATCACCTGATTCTCCACAGGCTTACCGATCTTGTCCGCCGTAGGATGATACTGCATAGTACCATCGGCTGTTACAACATATGCATAGCTGGATTCAATACCATCCAGTCCCACATTCTGAAAAGAATTCTTTAATGCCTCAGGATCCTTAAGCTTGATCTGCTTTCTCATCATTTCCAATGTTGCGCCGTTGCTTACGGTCACATCATGCAGATAGCTTTTCGTCTGATCCAGAAGTGTGCTTTTGGCCTCCGGAATCACTAATGCCAATATGATCACTGCTACAATAATAACCGCACCCGCTGTCAGCAATGATATCCGAAATTTCAGAGAGTGTAAAAAAGTAACCTTGTCTTTTCGGACAATTTTTTCTTTTTCTGGTTTCTTATCACGTTTCATACCAGTTCAACCTCCTGCTCATCACATTATATTACTTCTATTTTACCACGCTTTTGCATGGCTTTTCAATACCCTTTCAATATGCCTTCAACTGTTTCCACATATAATTATAATACTCCTCCATATCCTTTCCAAGATAACGGAACATCTCACAATTTTTCACCACATCCTCCGACTGGAAGATCACCGGATCATCTGCCTTTTCCTCCGGATCAATCTCGTCCAGAACAGCCGTATTCGGAGTCGAATAATATACATATTCAAAATTCTTCATGGCAATGTCCTTGCGGCAGAGAAAATCAAGAAACTTTAACGCTCCTTCATAGTTCTCCCCATCCTTCGGGATCACCCAGCTGTCCATCCAGACATCGGAGCCCTCCTTTGGCACCACAAACTCCAGATCCTCATTGTAATCCCTGGCAAGTCCCGCCTCCCCGGAGTAGATCACTGCCATGGCAGCCTGCTCGTTTGCCATATCATCCCGCACTTCATCCACCAGATAGGACTGCACCAGATCTTTCTGCTCCAGCAGAAGCTTCTGTGCCTCCTTCAACTGCTTTTTATCTGTGGTATTGATGGAATATCCAAGCTGACGCAGTGCCGGCACAAAGCTGTCTCTGACACTGTCCTGCATAATAATATTGTCTTTGTAATCCTTTCTCCACAGATCCTTCCAGCTGTCCGGTGTGAAATCAAGCAGCTTCGGATTATATAAGATGCCTACGGTCCCCCAGAAATACGGGACACTGTAGGAATTGTCCGGATCAAAATTCCGTGACAGCTTCCAATAAGTATCTCCGATATTGCCTGCATATTTCAACCGATCCATATCGATCTTTCTCACGTCCTTTTCCCGGATCATCTTGTCCAGCATATAATCCGAACAGCAGATCAGATCATAATGGATCGTCCCGTTTTTATACTTGGTATACATTGCCTCCGGTGTCAGAAACTCCTCATATGCCACCGAGATCCCCGTCTCCTTTTCAAACTGCTTTAACACATCACGGTCAATGTAGTCACCGTAATTGAACACAACAATCCTTTGGACCGCTTTCTGCCCGGAGGTACCACAGGCAGTCAGCAGACCGGACGCCGTCAAAAGTACAGCCATTCCCGCTGCCGTGCATTTTTTCCATAACATATTATGCTTTTTCACGCTGTCTGCCTCCCTTCCTGCCACGGACACCATCCACCTTTTTCCATGCTTTCCGGTTCATCAGGAAAAGCACCAGTAAAACCAGCAGAAATACAATAGTAGATAATGCATAAAGCTCTGTCTGGATCCCTTTACGGTATTCCGCATTGATCATGGTAGACATGGTATGGATCCCCGGTGCCTTGGTAAAATATGTCACTGAAAAATCATCCAGAGACATGGTAAAGGAAAGCATAAAGCCTGCCACGATCCCCGGCACCAGCTCCGGAAGCACAACCTTCCAGAATGCATATACCGGAGAAGCCCCCAGATCCAATGCCGCTTCATACATGCTCGTATTCAGATGCATGACTTTGGGCTGTACGCATAGCACTACATAAGGAATGATCAACGTAATATGGGCGATCAGCATGGTCCAGAAGCTTAGATCCACAAATCTGGAAAACAACAGCATTAATGCTACACCTGTGACAATATCCGCATTTAGCATAGGGATATTGGTCAGACCCATGAGCCATGTTCTGGAGCGTTTCTTCATCCCCAGCATCCCGATACATGCCATGGTACCAAGAACTGTAGAGACCAGCGCAGCCCCTGCTGCCAGCAGGATCGTTGTTCCCAGCGCCTGCATGATCATGTCATTATGAATAAGCTTTCCATAACCCTCCAGCGAAAATCCTCCCCAGACTGCTTTGTTCCGGGGCGATGCATTAAATGATGATATAATCAATATAAGAATCGGCAGATAAAGCAGGATCAATGCAAAAATCAGATAGACCCTGGAAGCCGTATCGATCACCTTTTGTTTTACCATAAGCTGCTCTCCCCCTCCTCTCCGTCAAATAGCCGGTAGATCACCATGCTGATCAGGATCAGTACCATCAGGCTTAAAGAAAGACCTGATCCTGCATGGATATCCGCATAACCGGAATTAAACGCCTGCTCGATCACATTGCCGATCAGGTACACCTTGCCGCCTCCCAGCATAGAGGCAATAACAAACTCACTGATCGAAGGCACCATGACCATGGTGATACCACTGACCACCCCCGGAATACTAAGCGGAATGATGATCCTCCGAAGTATCGTCCACTGGCCGGCTCCCAGATCCTGTGCCGCACTGATCACATCATTGTCAATCTTGACAAGGGCATTGTAGATCGGAAGCACCATAAACGGCAGATAATCATATACGGTGCCAAGAATGACTGCCCAGATCGTATTCATCAGATGTACCCTGCCAAAGCCGAGCGCTGTTAAAATCTGATTTAAGATACCGTTATTTAATAGTATTAATCGCCATGCCAATGTTCTCAGCATAAAATTCATCCACATTGGCAGGATAAAGATCATAACGATAAAGCTGTTTTTATTGCCGGAACATTTCCGCAGGATCAATGCCAGCGGAAATGAAAGCACCAGACAGATCACTGTTACCAGTACAGACATCCCGATACTGCGGAGAAACGGTTTTCCGTTGACCGGATCAAGGATTACCGCCACATTGGTCAGTGTGAAAGAACCATCTGCCCCCGTAAACGCATTGTAGGCCAGCAGCACCAGCGGTACTACAGTAAAAAGCAGCATCCACATCAGATAAGGTCCTGCCAGAAGTCTTTTCCCTAATCTCTTCATGTCTATCCCTCCATCTTTTCCTCTCTGCTTAGTCCTCGTAACGCTCCTGTTCCTCGTCCTCCGATGCCGGTTTATGCATGATCTGTATATTGAACGGATCTACCCATATTCCGACTTCTGTGCCGGGTTCCTTTAAAACAGTACTGTGTACCAGCCATTCAAAGCCTGCTGCCTGCACCTCCATCTCATAATGTACTCCCTTAAAGATTGCCGAAGTAACCCTGCCTTTAATAATACCCTTGGACGGCTCGGTCAGCACAATATCCTCCGGCCGGATCACCACATCCACCGGCTGGTTGTTGCCAAATCCCTCATCCACACAGACAAATCTGGTTCCCAGAATATCCACAAGGCGGTCTTCTACCATAGTAGAACCAATAATATTACTCTCTCCGATAAAATCAGCCACAAATGCATTCTGCGGCTCATTATAAATATCCTCCGGTGTCCCGATCTGCTGGATATACCCCTGATTCATAACCACAATGGTATCTGACATGGTCAGTGCCTCCTCCTGATCGTGAGTCACATATACAAAGGTAATGCCCAACTCATTCTTCAACCGGATCAGCTCATACTGCATATCCTGACGCAGCTTCAGATCCAGTGCTCCAAGAGGTTCATCCAACAGCAATACCCGCGGCTCATTAACGATCGCTCTGGCAATGGCGATACGCTGCTGCTGTCCGCCACTTAGGGAATCCGGCATCCGCTTCTCGTAGCCGTCCAGATTCACCAGCTTTAAGGCATACTTCACCTTATCCCGGATATAGCTTTTTGATTTATTTTTAATTTTTAGTCCAAAGGCAATATTTTCCTCAATATTCATATGGGTAAAAAGGGCATACTTCTGAAACACAGTATTAACCTGTCTCTCATTGGGCGGAAGCATGGTAATATCCTGTCCCTCAAAGATCACCTTTCCCTTATCCGGTGTCTCAAAGCCCCCAAGAATACGAAGGGTTGTTGTCTTTCCACATCCACTGGGACCCAGAATCGTCAAAAATCTGTTTTCATTTAAATATAGATTTAAGTCATCTAAAATCACTTTATCTCCATAGCTTTTAGAGATTCCCACCAAGTCAATTAATTTCTTTGCCATTTGTGCCTCTTTTCTCTGTTGTTTTCAGCGAACGCTGCCCTGCGTAACATTATAATTATACAATCTCTGCATGGGTTGTCAATCATATTTCCATGCCTTTTGCATATTCATATAACAGCACAAAAAACATACAGAGAGGAGTCAATCGTATGACCATAGAAGAAAGAGAACGGCGTATGGCAATGCTCCGCGCCGCCCAGCCTTATACATCAGGACAGCAGCGATACGCCCTGGATCTGCTTCTGCAGGCAAACACCCTGATCAACACCGCCAGAGGCGGCATGTCCGGAGACCTGGAAGCCTGTGAAGCATCTGCCCGGCCGGAAGAGATGCTTTTGCATATGCAGGAATACTGCACTCCCAGAGAATCCGATCTGGTTCAGATGATCCTTAATTTCATAAAAGCCAGTCATCTTTTTCAGAATTACCGTGAATTTATGGCAGCCCGGAACCCTTCCGACGGTTCCGGTGATCTTCAGGCAGCCGGACTTGGCATGCCATCTGCCAATCCACTGCAAATGCTGCTGCAGCTTTTGGGCGGATTTGGCGGCATGAGCGGTCAGGGCGGAAGCAATCAGCTTATGGAATTTCTGATCACACAGCTTTCCCCGGAACAGCAGCAGCTTTTTGAACAGCTTCGCTCCTTCACAAACGATGCGGGAAATGATGAGGAGCAATAATTGTATCGACAGATATTCAGAAAGGAATGGTAATCATAATGGAATCATGGCAGCAAAACGAAGCTTTTCGTTCAATGAAACCCAAAAAGCAGAAAATGATCGAGCAGCTTGCCGCTTCCCTGCAGGGAAAAAAGCTCACAGAGGCACTCCCTCTGCTGACCCGTTGGAAAAAGACTATGCAGCAGGAAAATATTCAGTTTACTCCGGAAGAAAATCAGATCCTGACTGAAATTTTTTCTGCGCAGCTGACGCCGCAGCAGAAAAAACAATTTGAATTTATCATGAATGCAAACCGAAATCGGAGATAATTCTCCAAAACATAAAAAATATTATAAGTGTATTTTACTTTTTATCCGGTATGTCCCGGGGTTACTGTCCGTCCGGAAGCGAGGGTGTGACCAGAATATTTACCATCTGACGCACTTCCTCCTCCGGCATTTTTAAGTCCGGTACACATATCACGGGGATTCCCGCTGCAACTGCGGCCCGGATCCCGTTTTCAGAATCCTCCAGTACAACAGCCTGCTCCGGCTTCAGACCACACAGCTGTGCCGCCTTCAGAAAGATATCCGGCTCCGGCTTTGACTTTTCTACCATCTCGCCACCTACGATTACAGAAAAATACTCGCGGATCCCTGCTCCCTCCAGATATCTCTCTACAATATCGGATCTGGTTGAGGAGGCAACCGCCGCCTTTAATCCCTGACGCCGTATCCACTGAAGCAGTGTCACGATGTCAGGCTTCAGCTCCAGTCCCACCGTGTCTGCAATGGCATCCACGTGTTCTCTCGCCTGCCGCCCCAGCTCTGCAAAGGGATAATCCGTGCCATATTCTGTGAGCATCAACGTTTCCAGTGCTTTTCCCGTCAGTCCAAGGCTTTTGCAGTACACTTCCCTACTGAGCCGATATCCCCTTTGTGCCATCACGACGGCAAGCTGCTCCATAAAAAGCCGCTCTGTATCAAAGATCAGCCCATCCATATCAAAAATAAATCCCCAGGCAGATTCAAAACTCTGTGCTGCCTCCCGCAAATCGTGGTATTCTCTCATATCACTGTATCCTCCTAATAATTTCCTGTGCTGCGGTACTCCCTCGGTGTACATCCGATGGTCTGTAAAAACACTTTATTAAAATAACTGATATTATTGAAGCCTGACAGATTGGCAATCTCACCGATCTTCTTGTCCGTATCCTGAAGAAGACGACAACTCTGCAAAATACGGTATCTCATCAGATACTGCATCGGAGACATCTTCATGGTCTGTTTGAAGATACGGCAGAACTGCCCCTCACTCATAGGAAGCATCTCCGCCAGCTCCGATAATGTGATCTCATATGCAAAATTTTCTTTCATGTACTTAACCACAGGTTCCAGCCGTCCGGTCTCTCCCGGTTCATCCTTCTTGGAAACCCGTATACTCTGCCTGTTTAATCGGTCCCAGATCCCTATGATATGACTGCGGAGCATCAATTCATATGGCTCTGTGTCATGCTCCGGGCAGGCATACAGCTCCCGGAGCAGACGAAGCACCTGACTCTGCCAGCCTCCATCGTCCCATAGTGCCTCCATCTCCGGCTGCACTGACATACGCCGCCGGTTGGCCGGATCTGCAAACTCCGGACGATAGGGATGTTCCGGACATCTTACCGATATAAACTCCGGGAAAACGATCTTGCCATCCAGTACAGGCTTCAGATACTTCCTCCCAAACCGGCTGTGAATGTCCTCATGTAAAAACTGGTAATGAAAATCTATGGCAAAGAAGCTGCAGGGCTTTCCATCCACCGCTCTGGCCGAATGAAGCAGATTGGAATTGATAAAAACTCCATCGCCCTCCCGCAGAAGATATTTTCGATCCTCAATCTCAAAATTGATCTCTCCCTCTGTGACCATCAGCATCTCAAACTCCTGATGCCAATGAAGATAAAAGATCACATCCGTCCCTGCCGGATAGCTCATTTTATGCAGACCGACAGGCAGCTCTGCAGTACCATGCTGCTGTTTTTCCTCGTATTGCTTTTTCTTTGCCATCCGAAACGCCTCCTCTTATGTCTTTCTATAGACATATATCGCTGCCTATCTTTGCCCCCTGCATCATATTATAGTGGATAATCTTCCAAAACTCAATGTATCATTTACAACCCCCGGCACAAATGCTATACTGTGGTTGCAGTATCTGCAGAATATACTATAGAAACGAGGCAGCATCATATGATCGAGCATAAAGAACATTTTCACGGAAGTGACCTTGAAAAAATAGAAGCTATTTATGGTATAAAGAAAGAGAACATTACCAGCTTTTCCGCCAATGTAAATCCTCTTGGTATCTCCTACAAGCTCCGTGAAGGACTGATGGAGCATATTGACGCCATCACCACATATCCCGACAGAGAATATACAAGCCTTCGCAAATGCATTGCGGAGTACACGGGTACAGACTACCGCAACATTCTGGTGGGCAACGGCTCCACAGAGCTGATCTCTCTGGTGATCCAGCTAAGGCATCCAAAGAAGGCTCTGATCGTTGGACCGACTTATTCCGAATATGAACATGAGCTCAGTCTTGAAGGCGGGCGTTCCCATTATTTCCGGTTAAAGGAAAGCGACGATTTCCGGTTAAATATCGATGAATTAAAACAGGCTCTGGACCGGGATATCGACCTGCTTGTTCTGTGTAATCCAAACAACCCTACTTCTTCCCAGATCGACCGCCAGAGCATGCGCGTCATTCTGGACACCTGTAAGGAAAAAGGCATCTTCGTTATGGTGGATGAGACATATGTAGAATTTTCAGAAAAAGCGGATCAGATCACATCAATCCCTCTGACAAACTACTACAACAATATCATCATCCTCCGTGGTATCTCCAAATTCTTTGCAGCTCCGGGCCTGCGCCTTGGATATGCTATCTGCGGCAATCATCAGCTGCTGCAGGAGATTGACAGTAAAAAGAATCCGTGGACGATCAATTCCCTTGCGGCAGTTGCAGGAGAGATCATGTTCCAGGATAAAGAATATATTGAAGACACAAAAAATCTGATCTCATCAGAACGTGAGCGGATCTGCCGGATCCTGGACACCTGCCCGTCCGTAAAATATTATCCGCCTCACGGAAACTTCATTCTTGTGCGTATCCTGCGGGACGATGTCACATCCATGGATCTCTTTGAGGCAGCGATCCGGAAAGGTCTGATGATCCGTGACTGCTCCACATTCCCGTTCCTGGATAACAAATACATCCGTTTCTGTTTCATGAATCCATCTGACAACGATGCGCTGCTGAAGGTGCTTTTAGAACAACTGAATAAATAACACAAATCCCACAGGCACAATGGCTTGTGGGATTTTTTATCGTTTCAATCATTATTTTCTCTTTGCAAACAGAGTCCCTACCGGCTGGTCTTCAAAAAGATCATAGAGCTTGTGGGGATTTTTGCCGTTCATAAGAACCACATCTATATCCGCCGCATGTGCGATCTCCACTGCTTTGATCTTGGTTGCCATACCACCGGTACCAAGTGCAGAGCCTGCTCCGCCAGCCAGACTGCGGATATCGTCCGTGATCTCCCCGACCTCAGGGATCAGATTGGCATTTTCATGGACATGGGGATCCTTATCATACAAACCATCAATATCGGACATGATCACCAGCAGATCTGCCTTGGCGATCGTTGCTACATTTGCAGCCAGGGAATCATTCTCGCCCACTTCCAGCTCCAGCTCATCGATCGCTACAGTATCATTCTCATTCACGATCGGGATCACGCCCTGGGACAGCAGCCTCTCCATGGAATTGACTACATGCTGTCTGCGGTCCTCCAGAAGAACATACTTTGTCAGAAGCATCTGTGCCACTACAATACTGTAATCAGCAAAAAATTTATCATACATATACATCAGCTCACACTGTCCCACAGCGGCACATGCCTGTTTACCCGGCGTATCGGAGGGTCTCTCAGTCATGCCAAGCTTTCCCATACCAAGCGCTATGGCTCCGCTGGATACCAGTACGATCTCATGTCCCGCATTCTGCAGATCTGCCAGTGTCTTGACCAGATTCTCCACGCGTCTGATATTCAACCGTCCGGTACGATGGGTCAGTGTGGATGTTCCAACCTTTACTACAACTCTTTTTCTCTCACTTATCTTTCTCACAATATTTCTCCTCTTCTATCCGGGGATCCGGCAACCGGATTGCCACCGGATCATAGTTTGCGTCACCTGTCTATCTTACCCCCAGTCTTATCCCCCGTCAATAGAAAATCCTGTCCCAATTTTACCGACTTATAAATAATATTTTTCTACCTTCCGTTTTGACAGGATCAGCAATATAATCGAAACCATCATCTGTATCAAAATACTGATCAGACACCAATGCATCATAACAAACTCCGGCACCGGTCCCAGCACACAAAGAAGCTCCTGAAATTTATTCCTGTATCCCATCTGGTCTGTCAATAAAGAAGCCATCGTGATCAGAGGATTGAATAGCAGTATCAGCATTACTCCTCCAAAACCCCCCTTCTGCACAATATCTCCGCCTCCCTGTGATGTCCTTTCAATAATATAAACGACAACCGCGACCAGCGCAGTTCCCACAAAAAGTCCCATAGATGCAGCATAGGACTGAAGCCCTGCCATATCCACCTTTTGGCAGGCGGCTGACAGACTCACCCCTATACTGCCAATGAAAACAGATTCCATGACCAGAAGCAGAAGAAATTGGATCAAATGCTTTTTTTGAATCCCTCCAACGATAAATGCCACTGATAGAAAAGGCATGCCTGCCACTACCAAAAGTATTGCCAGACAAACGGACGACAGCAGCTTGCCCACCACGATTTCTGACGGTTTCACCGAAGCCGCCAGCAAAAGCTCCATGGTCCGGTCTTCCCATTCTGATGCCAGACTGCCTGCAGCAAAGGACGGGACGATCAGCAAAACAATCAGTCCCAAAATACCTGCCAGAATAAAATACACATATGCTGCACCGGAATAATTCATGATCTGATCCCAGCTCGTATGAAGTGCGATATGATAGCCTACGCCTGTTACTACTGTCAGAAAAGCCTCATATATAAACAGCCATATATAAAATTTCCGGGATCCTGCATACCGCCTCATTTCCCGGTACAAAAACGGATTGATCTGTAATTTCATATTTATCCTCTTTTCTTACTCCGTCATTTTCCAGAATACAGATTCCAGATCACTTTTGCGACGTTGAAAGGAGATCACCGGAACCCCCTGTTCCATAAGACATCTCAATATCCTGACCTGATCCTCCTGCGTCCCCTGAAAACCGGCCAGTATTTTATGGCCATCTATGGAAATACGGGTCACAGTATCCTCCTCTTTCAGAACCTCTATTGCCTTGGTGCTTTTCTCTGCGATCACAAGCTCCAACGGATTGGAGCGGTTGACCTGCTCCGATATCTCCTCCAGAGATCCCTGCACGACGATTTTTCCCTCCTGCAGGATACCAAGACTTTCTTCCTCTCCCGTCAACGCAGAAAAGCTGGGAGAACTGATCAAAACGGCTTTTCCCATATCTCTGATCTGAAACAGCAGCGGATCGATCTCCTTTCTCTCCCTGGGATCCAGATCCACCAGAAAATCATCCAGCACAAGCACATCAATATCCTCCAACAGACATCTCGCCAGTGCCAACCTCTTTTTTTCACAGAGCTTCAGCTTTTCCACCTGTACCTGTTTTTGCGCCGCCAGCCCCACCATTTCCAGTAACTTTTCGATCTTCTCCCCGGTGTGTTCCCCGCTGAGACCATACAGCCTCCCATAATAATCCAGATATTCCTCCGGATCCATATCTCTGTATCGTCCAAATTCTTTCGGAACATATCCCACTTTTTTCCGTATATTTTCCGGATCATGTGCCATATCCTCTCCGGCAGCCATGATCTTTCCTTCATCCGCCGGGATCAATCCTGCTATCATGCGGCACAGCATAGTTTTTCCTGCTCCGGCTCCCCCGGTGATCCCAAAGATCGTCCCATTCTCCACCTCCAGATCAAGCTGATCTAACACCATCTTTCGTCCATAGCTTTTCTTCACCTTCTGTAATTTCAGCATACTCAATCACCTCCCCGCAGGATCCGATGATCCCCATCTTCACGATCCGGGTCCTGCTGAACAGTGATCGGCCGCAGGATCCCCGTCTCTCCATATCTGATGCCGGAAAGCTGTTCGATACCGCCAAGCATGTTCTGCTGTTTTGCTTTCTGGGTATCATACCATCCCGTAATCTCTTCTCCCTCCGGTATAAATCCATAAAAGAAGCTGTCTGAGACATCCGCATTTTCAATGCATGCCTCCAGAAGCGCCCAGCGCCTTTTGATCATTTCTCTCGTAACCTTACGTTTCTTCTCTCTGCCAAACAGCTTCTGTGCAAGCCGTTCATAATTGTTTTTATCATCCTTCGGATAATATCGTTCCGTCTGGTCGACCCCTCCCAGCGTGTACACCTCTTTTCCGGACAGATCTCCGAGATAATATAAAACGCCATTGTGATATATCACACAATCCTCCAGTGTGTCACAAAACTTGTTTTCCAGACTTCCTAAAAGCTGCAGATCTATAATAGATATATTGGCCTCGACATCTCCCTCAAACCGCACAGATGTCTGGCTGTACAGATTGATTCCTTCAAAACAGGGGATCTTGCCCAGCGAAACCGTTGTTTTTCCCTCCCCCTGCCGCAGGACCATCCCCTGTCCGACATCACTTGGAACATTTCTGATCATCGTCCCGTAATCCATAAACGGACCTCCGTCTATAGACAGGTCATATTGTCCCGTCCCATCATGAACAACCCTGAAATTGCTTTTTAATATCCCCACACCACTCTCTCCCAATGTGATCTGATTCAGATAATTCACGCACTGCCCTTCCAGTCTGGTGCTGGTTCCCGTAAGATAGATGAGCATCGAAAATACCAGGGCACCGATGGGTATGATCCCCCATATCATGATCCGGTGTTTAGAGCCCATCAGAACAATGCACGCCACAGGACCGATCAATATAATATATACAGCCAGAAAGATCAGGTACAGCTTTAAATTAGGCATTTTATTCCAGCTTGTGATCTGCAGTCCTTTATTATATATTTCATCCTCTGTGTTTTTCTTTGCGGTTCCCTCTGTCACATTTTCTCTGTCGGCCCGGTGCTCCAGAATAATGTTTTTAATGTATTTTCCCTGTGCGTCCCAATATCTTGAAGGCAATTGCAAAGAGACTCCACTGATAATGACTTTTCCCGTTCCAACTGCTTTTTCAGAAAAAACAGGCTTTCCTCCTTTTGCTTTTAATATCACATTACCGTCATCAATTTGCAGCTCCTGAAGCTCCATATGAATCTTTTTAATTGAAATTTTCTGCAGGGCTGCTTTTTTTTCTTCCTCTGACAGATCAAGAGACAAGAATTCCTTCAGCATTGTGCTCGTGAATGATCTTCTGAGATGTTTATATATCTCCCCATCTTCCCTGACACAATCCGGATATTCCTCCAGCTTATTGATCTGTGACTTCCACTTTTGATATAATCTGTATGATAGATTATTTCTCAAAAATTTTTTTACTTCCTGTATCTTCGCTGCCTTTTCTTCCTTCTGAAGATTTTCCTTTACTCTTCTGATATCCTTTTTTTTGACACCAAAATTTGTATATATGTCCGAAACGTCAACCTTTCGCCACTCAAATAATTTTCCACGGAACGGTGTGATCTCCCTCGCCTCCCCGGAATCGGCAAGCACAAGGGTTCCTCCGCTGCGAACCCAGTTAATGATCGCCCGGAGCTGATCCTCCTGTAATGTCTGCAGATCCACATTACTTGCCACCAGCACGTCAAGCCAGTCAAGCCCGCGGATGTCCACCGGTATTTCCTCTAAAGACAGATATGTTACATTGGTATCGGCTCCTTCCATGTATTTCATACTGTTGGAATCTTTACAACAGACTCCCACATAAATATCATCTTCATTCACGTCAGAATCCAGCCATATTTTGCCGGAATACAGGATCCGATCCTCTCCCTGAAGCACTTTAACCTCTATGATGTCATCATCCTTCGTGACCGGCAGATACATGTGGATCGTCTGGCTTTTTTTTCTGGAGATTTCAAAAGCTCTTTCGTAATTTTGCGCCGGTGCATCCAGTGATGCCCGGATCATCCCTTCAAAGTCGCCTCCGGTATTTCTGATCTGCGCCGTCAATTGTACATATCTGCCCACCCGTATTTTATTATCAAAGCCCACCTCAATATCCACATGAATGTTTCCTCTTGTGAACGTCATGCTTCTGCTTAAGTAAGTCTCCCTGTGTGACTTTTCTTCACGGCTGCCATCATTTTCCAGCCGGTACAAAAGTGTTACGCCCACCAGAACCAGCATGATCCAGAATGTGCCTTTTAGTATATATTTCCAATATTTTCTCACGCCTGTATATCCTCCAGCATTTCTGTTTTCAAGGAAAATCTTCCCGCCTGCATAAAATCAGAAAAGCACCGCATAGGCTGTCGCACTATGGCAGCTCCACCGCAAACGTTGTCCCCTGCAGACTGCTCTCCACCGTAATATTTCCACCATGAAGTGTTATGATCTCCTTAGCAATATTGAGTCCCAGACCGGTTCCGCCCGTTCCGGGTGATCTGGCGCCTTCCACTCTGTAAAACCGTTCAAATATCATGTTCAGGCTTTCCTCCGGTATGATCAGACCATAATTCGTCACAGAAAGCCGTACTCCCTGTCCCTTTTCCAGCAGGATATTGATCTGTTTGCCATCTCTTCCGTATTTCACTGCATTACTTAACAGGTTTTGCACTGCCCTTGCCATCAGATCCGGATCCAGATCCATTTCTAATTCCCGGCATTCTGTCTGAAAACTGCAGGTAAGTTTATTTTCCTCCAGAAGCGGGTAAAACTCCTCTACCATCTGCTCCACCAGCTTTACCAGATCAATTCTTTGACGATGCAGCGTGATCTCCCCACTCATAAGCTTTGTATAATCAAACAGATCCTGGATCAGCCCCTCCAGCCGGTCCGCCTTCTGTGCCGCTACCTCTGCAAAATGCTGCCTCTGCTCTGCATCATATTTTTCTGTATCCATCAAAAGATTCAGATAGCCGCTCAACGATGTCAGAGGTGTTCTCAGATCGTGTGCCAGACAGGCAATCATCTCCTTATTGGACTGCAGCGCCTCCCGTTCTGACTCCATCAGTCTTGACATCTCCCCGGTCATCTGATTGACAGACCGCGCGATCTCTCCAATCTCATCCTGTCTTTCCACCGGCAGACTGTCCACACCGCTGTCACGGGTCAGGGAACTGATCCCATCTGCAATATCCGACAGATCACTTGTTACTTTTCTTGTTAAAAGAAGAAAATATAATATAAACAGCAGCAGGCCAACCGCCACCGCTACGACAGCAATCGTATACAATGTATCATTGCCCACGTTTTCAAGCATGCGAAGCAGTGTCCTCCTCATGTCAGAGGTTCTCCCTGTCAACTGCCCCTCCACACTTTCCGAAAGCCCGGAAGAGTTGTTATAGACGGAATCCCGGCCGGATACTCCCAGAACCGTAGAAACCAGATACAACAAACTTGCCAGTATGCCCTCTGTGACTGCCGCAAGGATCAGGCTGGCCGTCCCATACCCGACCAGTTTGATCCGCAGACTCTTCCAATGATCAAGCCTCAATTTTATACCCCACTCCCCAGACCGTCTTAATGATCTGGGCCTTTCTCTGTTTTCCCTCCAGCTTCTCCCTCAGACGTCTGATATGAACCATCACGGTATTGCTCATATCAAAGCTTTTTTCCCTCCAGACTGTTTCGAATATCTCATCCGTGCTAAACACCTTGCCCGGATGGGACGCCAGCAGGTAAAGTATTTCAAACTCCAGATGAGTCAGCCGGACCGGATTGCCAAAAGCCTTCACGGAGTGCGTCTTCTTGTCAATATATAGATCCTCCAGCTGTATCTCATCGGTTTTCTCTGCCGGATCCTGTGCTCCAAATCTTTGATAACGCCTCAGCTGCGACTTCACTCTTGCCGCCAGTTCTCCTGTCTGAAACGGTTTTGTCACATAATCATCTGCCCCGATCTCCAGACCGGTCACTTTATCTTTCTCGGAATCCCGGGCACTCAGCATGATCACCGGAATGGTACTAAACTCCCGGATCCGTTCGCAAACCTGAATCCCGTCAATGCCCGGCATCATGATATCTAAAATGGCCAGATCAATTTTCTCCCTGCCAAATACCTGTAATGCTTCCGCTCCATCATACGCCTTAAATACACGAAAACCCTCTCCCGCCAGATTGATCTCCACCAGCTCTGCAATATCCGGATCATCATCCGCCACCAGGATCGTTGCTGTATTCTCGCTCATTTTCATCTCCCCCTCCGGACCATAACCCCCGATCTGTCTGCGATCATGTCCATGCTCATTTATGTTTTCAGGAAATCCCATGCAAAAACACCCATGGAATCTGTCTCTATATAGAATAACATATCCCATGGGTATCATAAATTACAAATTTATTAAAATTCTTTATCAGGCTCCGGCAGGTGTCTCTCCCCACAACTTGCGCAGCAGGGCGATCTCCCGGCGATAACCGTCATCGTCGTTTGGCGTCTCCAGAATAAACGGCAGATCTCTCAGCACCGGATGATTGATGATCCGGGTGATCGCCTCAATTCCCAGATGACCTTCTCCGATCTTCTCATGACGATCCTTGTGAGCCTCCAGAGGATTCATACTGTCATTGAGATGAACCGCCTTCAACCGGTCCAGTCCGATCACCTGATCAAACTCCTGAAGCACCTCATCCAGCTGCTCTACGATATTATAGCCGCCATCCCAGATATGGCAGGTATCCAGACAGACGCCCAGCTTTCCGTTAAGCTCAACCCTGTCAATGATCTCCCGCAGCTCCTGAAAATTACGGCCGACCTCACTGCCCTTTCCCGCCATGGTCTCCAGCAGCACTGTTGTCTGCTGTTCCGGAAAAAGAGACACATTCAATGCCTCTGAAATGAGTTCAATGCCCTTTTCGGCTCCCTGACCCACATGGGAACCGGGATGGAAATTGTAATAATTTCCCGGCACATACTCCATTCTCTTCATATCATCCTGAAACATCTCAATGGAAAAGCTCCGGACATTTTCCTTAGCCGCACAGAGGTTCATGGTATACGGTGCATGGGCCACCAGCTTTCCAAAATGATGCTCTTCCATCAGTGCTAACAGCTTGTCAACATCCGCCTGATCAATCTCCTTTGCCTTCCCTCCGCGGGGATTTCTTGTAAAAAAAGCAAATGTGTTGGCTCCCAGTGCCAATGCCTGCTTTCCCATGGCTTCAAATCCCTTGGAAGCCGAAATATGAGCTCCTATATACATAATAGTGATTATCCCTTTCTTTAAATCTGTCTGACAAAACACCGCTGCCCGGCATTGTAACCGCTCTATAGAACATTTTTAGCAGCTCTCATCCTTCATGGATATTTTCAGCGGCTCCTTGTCCTTTCTTGACAGCTTCGGCGTACTACGCTCGGAAAGACTTTCATATGGCTTCTGTACCATAATACTCTGATATGCCGGACGAATGATCTTATCTACATTGATCAGCTCCTCCATACGGTGCGCGCTCCAGCCTACGATACGCGCCATTGCAAAGATCGGAGTAAACAGCTCGGTCGGAATGCCAAGCATCGTATATACAAAACCGCTGTAGAAATCCACATTGGCACTGACACCCTTGTAGATCGCACATTCCTCACCGATGACCTCCGGTGCGATTCGCTCGATCATGGAATACAATGCAAAGTCTTTATTTTCATGCTTCTCTGTCGCAAGTCTCTCCACAAAACCACGGAACGCCACGGCTCTCGGATCAGAAATAGAATATACGGCATGACCCATACCATAGATCAGACCACGATGATCAAATGCCTCCTTATGAAGGATCTTCTTGAGATAGGCTCTTACCTCATCCTCATCCGTGGTATCCCTGACATGCTCTTTAATATCCCGCATCATCTCCACTACCTTAATATTGGCGCCGCCATGCTTTGGTCCCTTCAGGGAAGAAAGTGCTGCAGCAATAACAGAGTACGTATCGGAACCTGCCGATGTTACTACACGGGTTGTAAATGTGGAATTGTTACCACCGCCATGCTCCATATGAAGTACAAGTGCCATATCAAGCACCTTTGCCTCCAGATCGGTATACTGCTTATCCGGACGGAGCATTCTCAAAATATTCTCTGCTGCAGAAAGATTGTCATCCGGACGATGGATATAAAAGCTCTCATCTCTCTCATAATGATTATATGCATGATAACCGTATACAGAAAGCATCGGGAATACGCTGATCAGCATCAGGCACTGTGACAATACATTCTCCAGACTGATATCTGACACCTTATCATCATAGGAAGACAGGGTCAGTACACTCTTGGTCAGGGAATTCATAATATCCTGACTCGGTGCCTTCATGATAACGTCACGGACAAAGTTGGTTGGGAGTCTGCGGTTCTTGGCAAGAATCGTACTGAACTCCTTTAACTCACTCTTGGTCGGCAGATTGCCAAACAACAGAAGATATGTGATCTCCTCAAATCCGAACCGCTTATCCTCTCTCATACCGTTTGTCAGATCATAAATATTGTATCCACGGTAAAAAAGCTGTCCGTCACACGGCTTTACTTTTCCGTCTACGATGTCGCTTGCCTTGATCAGAGAAATATTTGTAATACCGGAAAGGACTCCTTTTCCGTTTTTGTCCCTGAGACCGCGCTTTACCCCATACTCTGCAAAAAGACTGCTGTCAATGGAATTGTTCTGAATACAGACATCCCTGTACTTGTGTGTAAAATCGCTCATCATCTTTTCAAAATTATCCTGCACAATATCACCTTTCCTTTCAAAAAACACCTTCGGGTTGCAAAACCGTCTTCCACATATGCCGACGCATTTCCCCACTTACTGCATCGCCTCCGATATATTCTGGTGAATCTTCCGGGCTACCTTCTGCACAATCTGTAACTCTTCCTCACTGATCCCCCGGAAAACCGATTGAAACATGTCCCGCTGACACTGCCTCGCCATCTCCAGCACATCTGCTGCCTCCGGCTGCACTGTCAAATGAATATACCGTCTGTCCTGATCATCATACTGTTTCTTTAAATATCCGCGAAGCAGCAGACTGTCGATAGCCTTTGAGACATTGGACTTGGTATAATGAAAGATCCTGACCAGATCCTTTGCCGTATTGCTGCTTCCGTGATTATCAAAGAAAAGTAACACACGTACTTCCATAAGCGTCATATTAAAATTTTCAGTAATTTCGGAATACATTGCTTCTTGATACTTTTTGAAATACTGACCACTTAATAATTGTTCCACTCTGTCATCCATGATGCCCTCCCCATTACCTGACCGTGACCGGACATAATGCATTTTCTGTTTCAGACAGTTCACTTTAGAACTATTATACCAAAATTTGCTTTCCCCGTCAATCGAACTGTACCAGATCAATTCTAAAGCTTTTCTAAAATTTCCCTGTACACTAAACAAGGGCAAAACCTGCGTTTTGCCCCTGTTTGCCACTATGTTAAATATACCGGTACGAAATCCACGGTTCCATGCTCGATGTTCATTACCAGATAAGAAGGCCGGTGCCCCGGCTGACGTGGCTGCGATATACTCCCCGGATTGACCACCCAGACATCTCCCCGCTTCTCTACATGAGGAATGTGGGTGTGACCGCAGACAACGATCTGCACATCATTGGCACGGGCCATCTCGCTCATGCTTCCGATACTGTCAAAGCCTGCATACTGATGACCATGAGTCAGCAGAATACGATAGTCTCCGATCTCCACAATCCTGGATAACGGCACTCCGCTGAGACTGCTGTCACAGTTTCCACGCACCATATCCACCGGCACTCCCGCCAGATCATAAATATCCTGCGGGGCACACTGAAAATCTCCGGCATGCAACATCCGGCAATGGGTTCCCCTCATATTGGCAACTGCTTTTCTCAGATTATCATTGCGTCCGTGGGAATCACTGACGATCAGCACCTTGATCTGTCCCTGCCCTGTTTCTGCCATATCTCCACTCCTGTTCTTATACAATTCCATATTCTTTCATCTTGTCATACATAGCGGTCAGCGCACGTCCTCTGTGGCTGATCTTATTCTTCTCCTCCGGCGGAAGCTCTGCAGTGGTACATCCAAGCTCCGGCACATAAAAGATCGGATCGTAGCCAAAACCATTCTCTCCCTTTTCGCTATAGCCGATCTGTCCCTCTACCACACCACGGCAGGTAAAGCTTCTGCCATCCGGAAATACACATGCGATCACACAGACGAAGCGGGCACTGCGGTCCTCTCCCTCTACATCCTTCAGAAGCTCAATGATATGATTGTTTTTTACCGTATACGGGGTATCCTCTCCCATGTAGCGAGCCGAATAAATCCCCGGTGCTTTATCAAGTGCATCCACCTCCAGCCCGGAATCATCCGCCAGCACGATCTGTCCTGTGATCTCGGAGATCTTACGTGCCTTGATCAGAGCATTCTCCTCAAAGGTACTGCCGTCCTCGATAATCTCTACATTCTGTAAGCCCTCATCCTTCAGGGAAGAAAATACGATATCCTCTCCTTGCAGGATCTGACGGAACTCCTTCATTTTCCCTTCGTTTCCGGTTGCTACGATAATCTTTTTCATGATCTTAATTCCTCTCTTTTCTCTTCAGACTTTTGCACAGTCCGTTATAAATTCCCTGTGCGATCTCCTGCTGGTTTTTCTGCTTTTTCAAATATCTCATGTCTGACCGGTTGGTCATATACCCCACTTCAACAATGGTGACCGGTACATCCGCATGATGCATCAGATACAGCTGATCTCTCCGGATCACTTTACGCCGCCGTCTGCCGGTAGTTTCACAAACTCCATCCAGAATATCCTTTGCAAGCTGCCTGCTGGTCAGATCTCCTGCTGTGGTTTCCTTTCTGCCGGAATATAATGTCTCTACCCCCTTCGCCGTGGTGTCATAGGCATCCGATGCATTACAGTGAACGCTGATCAGCACATCGGCTCCGGCATCCTTTGCCAGTCTGACTCTGTCCTTTTTGGTAACGTCCCTGTCATCCAGTCTGGTATAATACGCCTTAATGTCTGAACTATCCAGAATCTGTTTCAGACACTCCACAATCTTAAGAGCCGAGTCCTTTTCCCGATACTTCCAATCTATAGAACCGGTTCCCTCATCATCCCCGCCATGCCCGGCATCAATCACCACCACATGGGAATATACCTCTTTCGGACGGCGAAGCACAATATAACAGGCATCCTCCGACTCCAGAAGCTCCGGCTCATAGATCCGGTTCATATGAAAGGTGAAACGAGCCATCTCATGGATCTGGGATATTTTCTCTTTTTGGATCACGTTGTCTGTCTGAGATGTCTTATCTCCCTTATGATATGTCACCGAAGACTTTCCATATCCTTTGACCGATGTTCCTTTCATGGTCAGAGTCATGATCCGTTCCATATAATCATTGTCCAGCCGCACAGAGACAGCCTGTCCTGTCACTGTTTTGCTGATCTTTATATAATGTTCCCCCAGACGGCTGAGCTCCTCCCGCTTCATAACATGTGCTTCCACATGTTCAATCTCTGACAGCTTCTGTGTCTGTGCTGTCCGGTTTCCGTCATTGCCCCGCTGCTTAAGATTTTCCTGTGAATACACGGTTCCGGCAAATGTGATCAGCAAGACCCCCACCAGCAGACAAACACTTCGAAATGCCAGTCTGCGCCATTCCTGCATCTCCATCTATCATGAATCCTCTCTCGTATTTTAATAATCGGCAAAATGTCTGAACAAACTCCGCTTCTGCCTTTGGGAACATTGTACCATAGATTACATAAAACCACAAATTACGACACTTTTCTTTATCTTTTTGGTTGAAAGACAACTCTGCACCCTGTATAATAAAGTAGTTATGTTTTGCAGTTTTCCCTGCAATATTACGGATCATTTTATAACAGGAGAGAAAATTATGACAAAGACTATGAATTTACAGGGTGTCTGGGATTTCCAGCTTGACGCAGGCTGCACCGGCATCCACAATGTATTTTATACAAAAAATTTCGATGATACGATTTCTCTGCCCGGCACCACCTCTATGGCACAGAAGGGAACATTTTCTGACAAAAAGGAAACGGGAACCCTGACAGATCCTTATCTGTATGAGGGATATGCATGGTACTCCAAGGAGATTCATCTGGAGCCGGAGGATCTTGGCAAGGAAATCCTTCTCTATCTGGAACGTACCCGTGTGACCATGGTATGGGTCAACGATACACAGATCGGTACCTATGACAGTCTGAATACGCCCCACGTTTACAACCTTACAAAGGCTGTGACCGGACAGGACTTCCGTCTGACCATTCTGGTTGCCAATCTTCAGAAGCCGGAGGAGGGCGAAGCAGACCCGCTGGCTTATCCTACAAAGGGCGGTCATCTGACCTCTCCGGATACACAGACAAACTGGAACGGTATTATCGGTGAGATTTCCCTTCGCATTCATGAAACGTGCTATATCTCCCATATCAAGACACTTCCGGATACAAAGACCGGCACTGTGACACTGGAAATGACCACAGTCAACACCTCCGGTGCGGATGCTTCCCACACCATTGAGATCCATTCGCAGCTTCGTGACCGTGACGGACTCAAAGATCAGATTACCCCTGTCCATTCCTTTGAAGTTCCATTTCCGGCAGGAGAAGCAGTATATTCTGTGACATATGACCTAGGAAACCACCCGGTACTCTGGAGCGAATATGCACCAGTGATCTATGAACTGACAGTTTTCTTCGCGGACAGTGCAGAAACCATCACTACCACCTTTGGATTCCGCGATTTTACTACCGAGGGACATGATTTTCTGATCAACGGCCGCAAGACATTTCTGCGGGGCAAGCATGACGGTCTGATCTTCCCATTGACCGGTGCCGTTCCTGCCACCGTCGAGGAATGGATCAAGGTATTGTCCATCTCCAAAAGCTACGGCATCAACCATTACCGTTTCCATACCTGCTGTCCTCCGGATGCCGCATTTACTGCTGCTGATCTGGTGGGTATCTATATGGAGCCACAGCTTCCATTCTGGGGTACTATGACAGCTCCTGGGGAGGAAGGACACAACGAAACCGAACAGTCCTATCTCATTGAAGAGGGCTACCGTATGATGAAATATTTCGGAAACCACGCCTCCTATTGTATGATGTCTCTGGGCAACGAGCTCTGGGGCAGCAAGGAACGGATCTCTGAGATCCTCGCCGCATACAAGGCTGTGGATACCCGTCACTTATATACACAGGGTTCCAACAATTTCCAGCACACACCGGTCATTCTGCCGGAAGAGGACTTCTTCGTTGGAGTGCGTCTGAGCAAGAACCGTCTGTTCCGCGGCTCCTACGGTATGTGTGACGCACCGCTGGGACATATTCAGTCTGCTGAGCCTGCGACCCGCAAAAACTATGATGAAGCGATCCTGCCTTCCAAGGCTGCCGTTGACAGCGGAGATGACGCTGCAGAGATCGAGATCCAGTACGGCACCGGTGTCAAGAAGGTAAAAGCTGCCGAGAATACCGAAGTGCTGATGCCGGAGATTCCTGTGGTATCTCATGAGATCGGTCAATACTGTGTATTTCCGAATTTCCACGAGATTGATAAATACACCGGTGTATTAAAAGCCAGAAACTTTGAGGTATTCCGGGATCGTCTGGAAGAAAAGGGCATGCTTGATCAGGCAGATGACTTTTTCTACAACAGTGGTAAGCTTGCCGTTCAGTGCTACAAAGAAGAGCTGGAGGCTGCTGCCCGCACAAAAAATCTTGCCGGTTATCAGATTCTGGATATTCAGGATTTCTCCGGACAGGGAACTGCTCTGGTGGGTATCCTGGACGCTTTTATGGACAGCAAGGGTCTTGTGACCACAAAGGAATGGGCAGGCTACTGCTCCGATGCGATCCTGATGGCAGAATTTGACAGCTATGTCCTGACAGCAGGCTCTGCTTTTGAATTCTCCACCGCATTCCGTTATTACCGTCCGGAGAGCCTCGCAGGAAAGTCTGTCACATACTGCTTTACCCTGCAGGATGGCACAAAGGCCGCTGAGGGAACAATCTCCCTGCCGTCTGACATTCTCGGGCTGGTGGAGCTGGAGGATATCTCCATCCCGGTTCCCGTCATCAATGACGCCACAACAGCGGTACTTTCTCTCTTCATTGAGGAAACCGACATTTCTAACGAATATGAGCTGTATCTCTATCCTGCCGACAATGATCATCTGGATCTTGCCAATGTGGCATCTGTGGGCGAGGGAGCTGAGAAAACATATATTACAAACGACTTTGACCAGGCCGAGGCAATGCTTACCGAGGGCAGGCGTGTCCTTTATCTGCCAAAGGAAACAGCCGAGAGCCTCAAGGGCTTCTACTGTACGGAGTTCTGGTGCTACCCAATGTTCCGCGATATCTGCGAGTGGATGAAAAAACCAGTAGCCGTGGGTACTATGGGTCTGCTGATCCAGAATGAGCATCCGGCATTAAAGCAGTTTCCATCCCACACCTACGCAACACCACAGTGGTATCAGCTGGTATCCCACTGTGACTGTGCAATCCTGGATGACACAACAGATAAGAGCTACCGCCCGATCGTACAGATGATGGATAACTTTGACCGTAACCACAAGCTGGGTATCCTCTTTGAGGGACAGGTCGGAAACGGCTCTCTGATGGTCTGCACGATCCGTCTCAGCGAGCTTGTCAATCTTACCGAACCGACCAGAGATGATGCCATTACTGCGGTAGGCGAGATCATCAGCCACCGTGATGTCACACATCTTCCGGAGGTGGATCAGTTTATCAAGTCTCTGATCTCTTATGTAAGCTCCGATGCATTCCGGCCGGAGCAGACGCTGGATATGAAGAAGCTGCGGAAAACCTTTGTAGGGGAATGATAGAAAAGTAAATAAAATAAACGAATGAATGATAGGCTGCGGCATTTTGCCGCAGCCTATTTTAATACTGCTCTTTTCATATTTCTTTAATATCAATATTTTTTTAATTTTTCTTGATAAAACTTCGCTCAAACATCGCTCATTTTTTTGAGCGGAGTTTTCATTTTCTACGACATTTTGTATGACATTTTCTATGACATTTCTCCATCTTCATCACAGACGTTATCTGATTCAGATTTCTATCGTCTATCAAACATTTTTGACACCTTCCGAAATGTGTGTCAAAATCCCTTTACATCTGCTGTGAAAACGCCTTCCTGCTATACATATAATAAATCACAAACAACACGCCTCCCGTAAATATCCAGGATGCCACGTACACGTTCATCAACATTTCAAAGGTCGGAACCATCTTAAAGATCGTTACCAGCCAGATCATTCGAAAGACCACCGTTCCAAGAATGGTCACAATAGACGGCTCCAAGGATCTGCCCATGCCTCTCATGGCAGCACTTTCCACCTCGTAGGTTGCGGTCAGGCCCTCTAGGGCACAGACACGCTCCATTCGGATAATGCCGTAAGCGGCAACCGCCTGACTTGTGGTATAGATGCTGACAAAAAATCCCTTCCACAAAATAAATACTACACTCAATATCTCCGTAAAACCGATTCCAAACAGCATACACAGCCAAAAGATCTTACGGCACCGCTTGAAATTCCCGGCACCGTAATTCTGGCTGGTAAAGGTTACTGCCGCCTGCGCAAATGCATTGGCAATATCGTATGTAAAATATTCAAAATTTAACGCCAGAGACGAACCGGCAATGGTATCCTCTCCAAAGGAATTAATGCCGCTCTGGATAAACACATTAGAGATAGAAAAAATGGCTCCCTGAATTCCCGCTGGGATGCCAATGATCAGCACCTTTTTCAAATCTGCCCATTTGATCCTCATATTGTGAAAACGAAATTGAAACTCGTCTCTCCTGTGATGAAGACAGTGGATCACGAGAGATGCGCTCAATATATTGGATATCACCGTAGCGATCGCCACGCCGGATACTCCCAACCGGAAACAGATCACAAGTACCAGATTCAGGATCACGTTGACGATTCCTGATGCCAGAAGATAATACATTGGGTGTCTGGTGTCTCCAAAGCTTCGAAGTACCGCAGAACCAAAATTGTAGATCAGCATAAAGGGAATGCTCAAAAAATAGATCCTGATATACAATAAAGCTTCTGTCATGACGCTTTCCGGTGTGCCGGATGCTTCCAAAACAAGCCGGGCCGTCAGCATACCAAGAAGCATCAGAAATACCCCAAAAGCTGCTCCGAAGGTTAAGATCGTATGAAGCATACCCGGAATCCGTTCCCGTTTCTTCTGACCGATCAGACTGGCTAACACGGCATTTGGTCCCACCGAAAGTCCTACGATCAGATTAACAAAGATACCTACCAGTGCCACGCAGCTTCCCACGGCCGCCAATGCCTGGTCTCCCGCAAATCGTCCCACTACGGCAACATCTGCCGAATTAAAAAGCTGCTGTAAAATACTACTAAACGCTAACGGAAGGGAAAACAGAATTAATTTCCCTGCAATCCCTCCATTTAACATATCCATCTCTTTCTCTGTTGTTTTCATGATGTTTTGCCTCCACATTCCCTAACACTGTATCACAATTTATATCAAATAGAAAGTGTGGATATCATCAAAAATTGTATATTAGACCCATACCAATTTCTTTTTCAGATACTGTGGCATTACAGCTCCCGGATCACATCCTCCCGTACCGGATCCATATGCTCATCAATAAGACCAAAATCCATCTCCTTATAACTCCATGCCGCCCTTCCAATTCCATATTTTTCAAACACCGCATGAATACTCTGATACCATTTCAGAGTGTCTTCCGGAGATGCCAGATTGATCACTCCATATTCCCCACAATATAATGGTACATTTCTCTCCTCAGCAACTGTAATAGCCTCTGCAAACAGCTTTTCAAAGAATTCACTGTCCAGAGCATGGGCAATGTCCTTTGCCGGCTCCAGCATGATCACATTGTCTGGAAGATATTCCTTGGTCTTGTCCATAAACACGGACATGTCATTATCAAAGGACATCCGGTAATCCGCAGGCATGGTATCAACCCAGCCCGCCCCCTGATGAGTAAAGATCAGAGGCTCATAGCAATGAAAATTATAAACAATGTTCTCATCTGCTGGCATCGGAAGATCCTTTACTGCAGTAACACTGTTATTCCAGTAGCCACCAATCATAATCTTTGTTTTCGGAGCAATAACACGGATCCTGCGGATACATTCTGCTGAAATCTGCTTCCATGCATCCATAGTCTTCTCGTCCGTCACTTCATTAAGAAGCTCAAAGGCAACCTGATCTTCATATCCGGCAAATCTCCGGGCAATCTCCTCCCACAGGGTATAGAAATACTCCTGATAACTTTCCTCCGCAAAAAAACCATGCTCCTGCTCATTTTTATCAAAGGAATAACCTGCGGTTTTATGAAGATCCAAAATGACATTCAGCCCATATTTGTGGCACCACTCCACAGCACTCTTCACATAACCAAAACCATCCTCCTTAAATGCTCCGTTTTCCTCCCGCAGGACATTGTAATCCATTGGCAGGCGAAGATGATCCAGCCCCCAGGTACTAAGACGTCTGATATCTTCCTCCTCAATAAAATGCTCCAGCCTTTCCTTGCTGTAATCACACTGGGATAACCAGCCGCCAAGATTGACACCCTTTTCATATCCGATCCATTTTCTCATCATGATCACCTTTCCTTTCTTTTTCCTGCATTTATATAAGCGTAATCTGTTTTCTTTTTTACAACTTTATCATAGTATTATTTTGATAGATATGATACTATGAAACAGATAAATATATCATAATACCGATATAATATGATGCAAGGGTCAAAAGCAGATAGTAATGGAGCCACCCGTGGCTTCTGTTGGGTGCAAACTCCCTTTTGACCCCAGCATCATAAAATCAATTTCATTGAAAGGAGGGCACCATACCCATGAATGTCAAAAAGGAACTCCAAAATCTCCTTGCCAAGCAGCAGGAGGAAGAATATTTTCATATCTCCATGGAGGAGGAATTTGCCTTCTACCGGGATATTGCCTCCGGCAATCCGGATATTTTGCAGGGAGATATCGCCAGTCAGAACTGGGAACATATGGGAACATTATCAGCAAATCCTCTGCAGAATATGAAGTATCATCATGTCATTCTGATCGCCATGATCACCCGTTTCTGCATTGAAGGGGGACTGGAACCGGAACAGTCCTTTACCCTCAGCGACCTCCTGATCCGCAAGGTGGATCAGTGCACCACTCCGGAGGAGCTCGCCGGTATCAAGGTAGAGGCTGTCACTGCCTTTACCAATGCCATGCATGAGCTTCGTCAGGGCAAGGCTCTTTCCTATCATGTCCAGCATGGCGTGGATTACATTGTCAGACATATGTCCCACCCACTTTCCAGCCGGGAAGTTGCTACGGCTCTGGGACTTCACCCGGAATATTTATCAAAACTTTTCAAAAAAGAAACAGGATATACCCTGCAACAGTATATCCTGCATAAAAAATGTGAAACATCCTGCTATATGTTGAAAAACAGTAACATTAGCTGTACCGATATCAGTTCCTTTCTGGGCTTTGCCTCCTGCAGCCATTATATCCGCTGCTTCCACCGGGAATACGGAGTCACACCGGGACAATACCGGCGAAATGAAGATCTGACTGACTATTCCAGGCACTAGGATTCCGTCACCGCATATGCGCTGTTATACATACGGCGAAGATTTTCCTTGCTGTTGTACTGCTCCCCGATACAAAACTCCTTGGACCATGTCATATAATATGCCCATGGTATATGGGACTCTGCCAGCATATCCACATCCGGCATATAACCCACCTCAGCCAGAGCCGCCACCTTATTTGCGCTGGTCGCCCGGATCAGCTCCTCGTATTCCTTCGCATAGTCTGTGGGCGCATATTCCGGCAGGTAAATATCTACAGAAACAATATCCACAAACGCATCTCCCGGATATCCCTCCGGCAGTCTGCAGTTCCATACCCAGAGCAGATTGTCCAGATGACACTCATTCACATAATAATCATACATCAACAGATACAGATCTCTGGCAACCTCCGGTTCCTTGGATCCCCACCAGAACCAGGTTCCGTCCGACTCATGAAACGGTCTCCAGAGAATTGGAATTTTTTCCTCTTTGAATTTCTCAAGATAACCGGCGATCACCTTCATATCGTGATAAAACGCCTCCCGCTCCGGCGTTCCTTCGACCAGTATCTTTGCCGGATCAAAATCAGTATGCTCCGCATAAAAGCTTTTGTCCCTGCCTCCCAGAGGAGAAAACCAGTGAAAGGAAAATGTTACGATCCCGTCGGATTCCTTTGCCCATTTCATAGCCGTTTTTAACGTGTCCCTGTTTTCGTACACCTCGGTAAGACATGCCTCCCCAGCATCTGCCTCATTAATATTCGGAGAATACGCTAAAAGTTCAAAACCTCTAAGCTTTGGCTGCTTTCCAGTGATTTCCCGGATATATGTAATCTCCTCCATAGGATTTGTCTGGGTATGCTGTCCCGTAATTATCCCATGTCCTGCCGTCTGTTCCAGATAATTTAAAAGAGCCTCTGCCTCTGGGGAAGCATTTTGATTGACCGGTTTCTGCATTTTGGAGTACCTCCTGTTTTCATTACTGTTTCTGCATTGCTACTCTGTCCAATTTTTCGGACACTTTACATGTATATTTCAGGGTTACATAGTGTCCGCATTTTCGGACACATCATCCTTTAAGATAAATTTGTGGATCACCTTTGCCACACCATCCTCATCATTGGAGGCTGTCACATAATCTGCCGCATCCTTCACCACGGGCTGAGCATTCTCCATTGCCACGCCAAGACCGGCATATTTGATCATAGACAGATCGTTAAAACCATCGCCACAGGCGATCATGTCTTCCCTCTTATTTCCTGTCATTTTACAGAAGCGTTCCAGAGAAGCCGCCTTGTCAATGCCTTTGGGAGTGATCTCCACAAAAAACGGCTCACTGCGGCTGATGCAGAGCTTGTCCCCAAACTTTTCGGCATAGATCTTCTCAGCTTGTGCTGCCACCTCCGGTTCGGCTGTTCCCAGACATTTATTCAATGGGAAATCCACATAATCCTCGACCTTTTCCATCTGCTTCACCGGCAGGTGATTGATATTTTTCTCCACATCAATATACTCATCATAATGCATTCCGGTGATGATATTGTTGTCCTCATCATAGGACAGCAGGCCGATATCCAGCTTTCTTGCCAGAGAGAACAGTTCCGGCACAAGCTCCGGCGGCAGTGTTTTCTGGTAGATCACCTCATCACTGCTGCAGTCCGTGATCTTTCCTCCATTAAAGGACAAAATATATCCTCCATGCTCCTTTAACTTTAACTCCTTTGCCAAAGGCGTGATCCCTGCTGTGGGACGCCCGGATGCAAGGACCACGGTATGTCCCTGCTCCTGCATTTCCATCAGCGCCTCCTTTGTCTCCGGCGTGATCTTCTTTTCTGAATTGGTCAATGTACCATCTAAATCCAATACCAATACTTTTTTATCCATTTCTATTCCCAGTTCCTTCCTCATATCATATCCGTCCGCTGACTGTCAGCGTCTCCGGATTGCCGCTTACTTTTCACTTTCCGGAATTCCTACGCAAACTGGCTGTTATACAGATTTGCATAGAATCCGTTCTGTGCAAGCAGGCTTTCATGGCTGCCCTGTTCAATAATATTACCGTCCTTCATCACCAGAATAATATCCGCATTTTTGATCGTAGACAAACGATGTGCCACAATAAAACTTGTTCTTCCCTTCATAAGCTTTTCAAAAGCTCTCTGGATCCGGATCTCCGTACGGGTATCGATGGAAGAGGTTGCCTCGTCCAGTATCAGCATCGGAGGCTGGCAGAGCATAACTCTCGTAATACATAATAACTGCTTCTGTCCCTGGGAAAGATTATCCCCGTCCTCACGGACCACCGTATCGTAGCCCTGTGGCAGACGCTTAATAAAACTGTGGGCGTGGGTTGCCTTTGCTGCCGCAATGATCTCCTCCTCGGTTGCATCCGGTTTTCCCATGGTAATATTATCCCGGATGGTTCCATCCTTAAGCCATGTCTCCTGAAGCACCATACCGATATTGCTTCGCAGGCTGGCCCTTGTCATATTACGGATATCGGTGCCGTCCACGGCGATCACACCCTTATTTACATCGTAGAAACGCATCAGCAGATTGATAACCGTAGTTTTTCCACATCCGGTTGGTCCCACGATTGCCACACGCTGTCCCGGCTTAACCGTAAGGTTAAAATCCTGTATCAGCTTCTGCTCCGGCACATAGGAGAAGGAGACATTTTTCAGCTCAACCGCGCCCTTCACCTGTGTCAGCTCGATCGCATCCGGCTTATCCGGCTCCTGCGGCTCTGCCTCCATCAGTTCAAACACTCTGGCAGCACAGGCGATCGCATTCTGCAGCTCTGTAATAACACCGGAAATCTCATTAAACGGCTTTGTATACTGATTTGCATAACTTAAGAAGCTGGTGAGACGACCCACGGACAGCATTCCGTGAATTGCAAAAAATGCTCCCACAATACCGACTCCCGCATACACCAGATTGTTGACAAAACGTGTGGCCGGATTGGTAATGGATGAGAAGAAAGTAGCTCTCAGGGAATACTTCTCCAGTCTGCCGTTGATCTCATCAAACTGCTCCAGAGAGCGTTTCTCATGACCATATGCCTGTACCACTCTCTGATTGCCGATCATCTCGTCGATCAGAGCCGTCTGGGCTCCTCTTTCCTTTGACTGCATTTGAAACATGCTGTAGGACTTTTTGGCAATAAAGCCTGCCACAAAAAAGGATAACGGAGTCACCAGAATTACCACCAGTGTGATCCATACATTGATCCGAAGCATAAACACCAGAGTACCAACGATCGTCATCACACTGGTAAATGCCTGGGTAAATCCCATCAGAAGACCATCGGCAAACTGATCCACATCTGCGATCACACGGCTTACAATATCTCCTGCCGCATGACCGTCCAGATACTTCAGAGGCACGATCTGGATCCGGTCCATGGCATCCTTCCGGATATCCTGAACCACATGGTAAGTAATATAGTTATTGCAGATATTCATGATCCACTGTGCCACACCTGTAATGGTCAGCACGATCAGCATCGTTTTCACGATGGGTTTTAATCCGGCAAAATCAACCTTTCCTTTCTCTACCATGAGATCCACAGCATTACCTGTAAGGATCGGAAGATAAAGTGTTGTGATCACTGTCACTGCCGCAAAGATCAGCGACATCACCACACGGATCCGGTATTTTTTAATGTATTTCATTACTTTTCCCAGAGTCTTTTTCTGGTCATCTCTGGTCATTTTTTCTTTTCCTGCCATCGCTTATCTCACCTCTTCCTTCTGTGTCTTTGTTTCCTCCGGTTTCTTAAACTGGGAATCATAAATTTCCTTATATACACTGCAGTTTTCCAGCAGTTCTTCGTGGGTTCCCATACCTACAAGCTGTCCGTCATCCAGAACCAGGATCTTGTCCGCCTGCTGGATGGAAGAGGTTCTCTGCGATACGATAAATATCGTCGATGTATTTTTCAATGTGCCAAGAGCTTTTCGAAGCTTTGCATCTGTTGCAAAGTCAAGCGCCGAAGCACTGTCATCCAAAATCAGAATGGAAGGCTTTCTCACCAGTGCTCTGGCAATGGTAAATCTCTGTCTCTGTCCTCCGGAAAGGTTTCTTCCTCCCTGCTCGATCTCGTAATCCAGTCCCTCCGGCTTACCGGCAACCACTTCGGATGCCTGTGCAAGCTCCAATGCCTCATTGATCTGTTTATCATCTGCATCCGGATTGCCCCAGCGGATATTTTCACGGATGGAACCATGGAACAGCACCGCCTTCTGCATGACAATACCAATGTTCTGCCGCAGTTCCTCCAGTCTGTACGATTTTACGTCCTGTCCGTTAATTCGTACACTTCCCTCTGTGGCATCATAAAATCTCGGGATCATATGCACCAGAGAAGTCTTTCCGGAACCGGTACCGCCAATAATACCGATGGTCTGACCCGGCTCTGCCGTAAAGGTAATATCCTCCAGAGATGCCTCTCCTGCCCCTTTATATGCCAGTGCCACATGGTCAAACTCAACAAGTGCCGGTTTCTTATCCTGCCCCGGCTCAAAGGATACATTGCCGTCCTCCAGACTGCTGTTTACCTCCAGCAAAGACTGGATACGGTTGCCGCATGCCACACATTTCGTCGTCATGATAATGGTATTGGCAAGCTTTACTAACTCCACCAGGATCTGTGACATATAATTGATCAGCGCCACGATCTGTCCCTGTGTCAGAGTTCCCATATTGATACGGACCGCTCCTGTCCAGATCAGTGCCACCAGTGCTCCGTTGATCATAATATAAGTGACCGGATTCATCAGTGCGGAAATACGTCCCACAAAAAGCTGCATTCTGGTGAGAAGATCATTTTCCTGACGAAAGCTTTCTCTCTCTGCCTTCTCCTTGTTAAATGCACGGATCACACGTACACCGCTCAGATTCTGTCTTGTCACTCCCAACAGTCGATCCAGATGCCCCTGCACCTTCTGATACATCGGCATAGTCATAAGCATGATACCAAACACAACGATGGCAAGCAACGGAATGACTATCGCAAAGATAAGCGCCGCCTTGACATCAATGGTAAATGCCATGATCGCCGCACCAAATACAATAAACGGAGATCGAAGGAAAAGACGCAGCGCCAGGTTGGTTCCCGACTGAACCTGATTGATGTCACTTGTCATTCTCGTGATCATCATGGAAGTTCCCGCCTCGTCCATCTCGGTAAAGGACAGGGACTCAATATGCTCAAACACTGCATGACGAAGCTTTGTCGCAAAGCCTACCGCCGCCTTTGCCGCAAAATACTGTGCCGTGATGGAGCAGGTCAGACCGATCGCCGCCAGCACCAGCAAAAGTCCGCCCATCTTCCAGATGTACGGTACATTGTTCTGGGAAATACCTCTGTCGATCAGCCATGCCATAACCATGGGAACGGTGAGATCAAAGCATGCCTCCAGCAATTTAAACAAAGGGCCCAGGATACATTCCTTACGGTACTCCGTAATATACTTCAATAATTTTTTCATCAGATGCCTCCTAAAAGTAATATGCCCAAAAGACACAACTTTTATTGTATCGTGTATTTTTGAAAAAAACAATACTCTGCACAAAAATAGGGCAAAACCAACGTTTTGCCCTTGCTTGCTCTACGTTATGAGCATTTTCCTATACACCTTTATAGACTTATTTTTCTCTTTTAATCCAAATGGAACTGTGCCACGAACTCCTTAATAACATCCACAGACCGGTTACACTCCTGCAGCTTTTCATATCCTTCCTCAACAAGATTCTGGGTACTTCCGGATTTTTCTGCGATGCCGCTGATCCCATCGGAAGACTGTTCTACCATGGTATTGATATCTGCTACGGTACTGCCGATCTGACCGATATGTTTTTCCAGCTCTTCCACGGCGTTTTTGGTTTCCTGCATAATATCCCGGAAAGTGTCCGCATCCATGTGATACTGCTGCCCCATTTTTGCAAAGTTCTCATAATCCCCAAGAACAGTCTGCTCCAAAAAGTCCATGATCGTTGTGAGACATTCTGTCATATTGGTGACAGACCCATTTACCTCTCCGACAATTTCATCAATATTGGAAACAGTTTCCAACGTCTGCGAAGCAAGATCTCCAATCTCGGAAGCAACCACTGCAAATCCCTTTCCGGCTTCCCCTGCTCTTGCTGCCTCAATATTGGCATTTAATGCCAACAGATTCGTCTGAGAGGAAATCTTTTTGATGTTGTCGGTCAGGGAATTGATTCTTTCAACTGCTTTTGCCTCTTCCATCGCTGTCTCACTTTTCTGTTTCATGACATCATACATTTCATCTGTCTTATTGCGGGACTGGGTACTGATCCGTTCCATTTCTCCGGCTCTTTCCTGGATCTGGCTGGAGTTTTCTGCTCCATCTGCCGCCAGACGGTGAATATTTCCGGAGCTTTGTTCCATGATCCTAACACTTTCCACAATACTTGCCGTGTTGGCTCTGGTCTCCTGCATTCCTGCTGCAAGCTCCTGGGTAACTGCTGAATTATCCTCTGCAATGGCACTATTTTGTTTCATAAGCTCATTGAGATCTCCGGTGCTCACTTCCAGAGTCTGCTGTGTCTGCTGTAATTCTTCCATCAGACCATGAAGCTTTTTTCTCATGTCATGAATTTTACCAGCCATCACGCCAATCTCATCCTTGTGCTTCCGCAGCTTTTCTCCATTCTCAGTCGGACAGAAATCCAGCCGTGCTGTCTGATCAATCACGTCTGTGAGCTGCCGGATTGGCTTCGTAATGCCGATTCCCCTGATAACACCGATCACCGCAGAAAGAATAAACACCACAAGCATGGCTACAATGATGAGCTTCGCCAGACCATACGCTTCCCCGTAAATCTCTGATTTCGGAGCTGTCAGGATCAATTTCATACCATTATCCAGATCACTGTATAATAATTGTTTGGAAACTCCCTTATAAGAATATTCCAGAGTTTTCCCCTTCTGATCACTCTCTGTCAGAAATTTGTCTGCCCCGGAAAGAGATTTATCAAGCTCTGTAAGCTTCGTCCCCTCCTCTACGTCCTGATGGAACATAACCGCTCCGGTATCGTCCGCCAGAAATGCATATCCTGACTGATATATTTTTGTCTCACTCACCAGATCTGTAATCTGTGAAAAGTCAATATCCATTCCCACAACACCGATGGAAGTCCCATCCTTTGCCACCAACGGCACCACATAGGAAATCATATAGATATTAACATTTTCGTTCATGTATGGAGACATCCAGATTGCTTTCCCTGCCTGTACCGGAAGATAATACCAGCCTACATGCTCCACATCTCCTTCATCATACATAGAGAGGTCTGTCGGTGTCAGACACTCCAGATCCTGATCCAGAGACGGGCGCTGTGCAAAAACTCCAGATGTGGGATTGGAATACTTCGGATTATATCGAAGATACGCCGTAACTGCTCCATTGGTGTGATTTGCAAAGTCTAACACCGACTTCTGCACACTCTTGGTATATGTATCCGCATACGCCTTATCCTTCACAAAAGCATCGTAGTCAAAGCTGCTCATGGCAACCTCACTCAGCGTATCCACGGACTGCTGGATCTTCTGAATGACGGAATTAATTTCCTGTGCCTTTTTTTGCTCCGTCAACTACAGTTTTGTAACAGCGTCCTTTCCTGCTTCAGAAACCCTTTCAGATCATTAACACATCCCTCAATTCCTATGGATCGAAATGAAATACTTTTTCTAATCATTTTCCAAGACATAGTCTTCAAAAAGAGGCAGGGTAAAATGCACATATCCTCTCATTTCTCCGGAAAGAATTCCTTTTTTGATCAATCGCTTCCGATATGGATTGAACTGATTGGTTTCCATTCCCAGACGCTCCCGGATATCTTTTATTTTTCCGCTGTCTGTTTCGGCAATGCCCCTGGCAACAACACGATCCTTCCGGGAAAGCTCTGACCATATTTTGTCATATACAAACTCGCTTAAATACTGCTCATACTCCTCCAGCACCTCCCGGTAATTGCCGTGATTATTCCATGTCAGATAACCAAGCACCTGAAATGCAAAGGGATACCCTTTTGTCAGCTCTGCCATCTGAGCCGCCTGTTCCCGTTCTATCTGAAAGATATTCATATATTTTTTAATGATGGCCTGCTGATTTAGCGGCTTCAACTGAATCTTTGGGGCACGATACAAAAAGGTCAGATTTTTTTCGTTCTGCAACTCATCAATATTTTCGTATAAACCAGTTGCCAATAAAAATATCGGAAGATCCTGCCTTACAAAAATCTGAAAGGAACCGGCAAAAACATGCATAAATTCATTATTGGTCACTTCGTCAATGGTTACCAGCAGTTTCTTTCCATTCTTTTTCATCTTCTCTAAAATGGCAATGATCGCCGTCTCTGCGTCAGTAATGGGCGCTGCACCTTCTATGGAAACTCCAAATCCCCAAAAAGAAAGATCAATTTTTGCAGATTTAATAATCCCTGCACAGACCGGATTGCTGTTTAACTTTGACAACATTCCCTGCAGCAGATCAACAGACGGATTCAGTTCAATCACAACCCATTCCTCTCTGGTCCGCAGCTTCCGGGATATTTCTGTCATCATAACTGTCTTGCCTGAGCCACGTACACCCGTTATTAAAAACATCTGCTGATTTACCGGTTCTGCCGTAAATGTATCAATTATTTCATTGGTCTGCACCGGACGTTCCACCGGCTCCAATGGACTTTTCCCAAATGTCAGAGTAAATGGATTCTGCATATCATTCGCCGTTCCTTTCCCATCGTTTTACTGTCTTTTACTGTTTAGAATACTTTTTACTGTTCTTTACTCTCTTTTACTGTTTTTGTTTTATTTTACTGTTCTTTACTGTTTTTGTCAATAAAATGATTCCCATTTTAAGAATACTGAGAATACCCGATACCGCCCTTTCTCCTATTTGACATCCCCTGACCGCCGTGTTATGCTTGCAACAAAAGTCAAATACTGCACTCCGGAGGGTGGTTTCACTTCACCTCTTTGTGATAAATGATCAGAAATGGAGATCTCTATGGAAAATGAAAATAAACAGCAGACACCGCACAAACGCCGTGTCCGCTATAAAGGAAAATATCCAAAACGCTTTGAAGAGAAATATAAAGAATTAAATCCGGAAAAATATCAGGATACGATCGAGCATGTGATCCGCAAGGGAAATACCCCTGCCGGGATGCACATTTCCATTATGGTGCCAGAAATCCTTGATTTTCTGCAGATACAGCCCGGTCAGACCGGCTTTGATGCCACTCTTGGATATGGCGGCCATACCAGAGCCATGCTTACAAAGCTCAATGGGCAGGGACATATGTATGCAACAGACGTGGACCCGGAGGAGTCTGCCAAAACCAGAAAGCGGCTGGCAGATCTCGGCTTTGGCGAGAACATTCTGACCATCAAGCTGCAAAACTTCTGCACCATTGATGAAATCGCCCGTGAGGCCGGGGGCTTTGATTTCCTGCTGGCGGATCTCGGAGTATCCTCCATGCAGATCGATAATCCAAAGCGTGGCTTTTCCTTCAAGATTGACGGACCGTTAGATCTGAGACTCAATCAGGAAAAGGGGATCAGCGCGGCTCAGAGACTGGAAACCATCAGCCGGGATGAGCTGGCAGGCATGTTTTATGAAAACTCCGATGAGCCCTACAGTGATGAGATTGCCAAAGCCATCACAGACTATATCCGCCGTGGCAATCATGTGGACACCACCACAAAGCTTCGCCAGATCATCGAGGAGACCTTATCCTTCCTTCCGGAAAAGGATCGAAAGGACACGGTCAAAAAGACATGCCAGCGTGTTTTTCAGGCACTCCGGATCGATGTCAACAATGAATTCGAGGTGCTCTATGAATTTATGGAAAAACTGCCGGATGCCTTAAAGCCCGGCGGCAGAGCCGCCATCCTGACCTTCCACTCCGGAGAGGACAAGCTGGTGAAAAAAGCGCTCAAGGCCGGTTACAAGGCTGGTATCTACAGCGAATATTCCAAGGATGTGGTACGCCCTTCTGCGCAGGAATGCGCACAAAATCCACGGGCACGCTCCACCAAAATGCGCTGGGCGGTTAAGGCCTGACTGCTCACCGTTCTTTTAAAAATATTGATCTCTGGAAACAGAGAAATGTCACCGCAAAATAAACCAAATAGATTCCCATAAACAACAGGGTTCCCTCTACAAAATAGGTATACACACGGCTTGACACGCCTGTCCTCCGGACAAAATTTGCGCTGATATACAAAACCATTTTTCCACTGATCACCAATGCCAACAGTGCAGGACACAAATAGTAACCTGCCATCTGCCGCAGCAGGAGTGATTTGACCTGTTTTTGGGACAGACCGATTTTTTCCAACACATCATACCGGAATTTATATTTCGACGAATCACTAAGCTGCTGCACGGACAATACCGTTAATGCCACACAGACAAAGACAAGACCCATATAAAACAACGGAACGATCATAGACGCAAGAAGCATCTTTAACTCCGGTATCAGATTATCCCGTACCAGATTGGTAGCAGTATAAACCAGTACCGTATCGGAACCGCTGCAGCTATTTCCGGATAAGGATGATACGGTATGTCCGGAAAAATCACGGTCATCGGGATCTGCCAGGGCATCCAGCTTCTGCTCCAGCCCTTGTGGCGTCTCTCCCTTCAGATCCACCGCAAGCTCAGAATAATACGGCTTCATTCTCTGAAGCACCTTATCTCCCACCACGACGATATAATCTCCTCCGTTATGACCATCCTGCGAGAAAGGCTCTGCCTGAACTCCCGCAAAGGTCAGCTCTGTTTTTTCATCTGCCGCTGTTAAATGAATACCTTTTCCAATAGAAGCAACGTCCTTTTGTAAGCGTTTCTTGGTCTGTACGATATATTGGTCAGGTTCAAAATGTACCGGCTCATATCCCAGCATTTTCCTTAGACGGTTATAATCAGTCTTCCCCATATAAGTATCATACCGGCAATAGGTTCCATCATTTTCTAACATTTTTGTAACCCGTTTCCGGTCAGGTTTCCCATTTTTATTCTGATACATGGTGCCATACTGCTCCAGATGGGTCAGCATCCAGGTATTTACCTGATCCTTCTGATCCGTATATATACGATACCGGAGCATTTCTTTTACATCCGCTTCCTGCTGCAGTACCTCCTTTTCATCCTGAAAATCATCCTGAACCTGATCACTGTAGATCAGCACATCAAACGGAAACTTCGCCTTTAATGCCGTATTTTCAAAATCGCAGAACATAAATGCCACACTCGCCCCCAGAAGTGCCAGAGTAAATAACGAAGTCAGGGTTCCAAGAGTAAACTGCATAGTCCTGATCTTTGATGCAAACTGGCGCAGCAAAAATAATCGCTGTCCCTGATAAATTCCCTTTCCCTTCCTTCTCACATAGCAGATGATCCAGGCGGACACTCCTGTATAAAACAGATAGATTGTCAGAACCAGACCGATCAGAAACAATATGATCTCCCCCGTCGAATTCAAATGAGTAAACATCCCCCAGAACAGTATCAGAAATATCACTGCCAGGGGAAGTAAGATCCGTTTCCATTCTTCATGCTTTTCCACGATCTCCTCATTTTTCCGGTCCTGTTTCATCAGCTCATTAATGTTCATTTTGCGGAAAGAAAAACCGCATCGGAAAAATGCCAGCAGATAACAGCCCGCATAACACCCAAAGGTCATAAGCCATGTACGATAATCCCACGAAAGCCGGAAGGAATAGGGAATTCGCATTATAGAATCAATCACAGAACATAAGATCTGCTGAGAAAACACCCCCAGGACAGATCCCACAAGAAATGCGATACCTCCCAACATCAGATTCTCCCGGATATAAACACGGGCAACCTGTCCTTTTTTCATTCCTAACAGCAGATAAATTCCAAACTCCCTGCTGCGTCTTTCCATCATTAAATGAATAATATAGTAAATCAACCACGCCGTAATGATCACAACAAAGCCTGTAGCAAGCCCCACCATAATCATCATCATCTGATTCATCTGGTCGAACCTTCCCAGTTCCTTATCCCAGAATAGACTGTCAAATGCATACAGAAGCGCTGCCACAACCACCAGCGTGATCATATAGATCTGATAATCCCCGGCAAAACGCTTCATATTACGATAAGCCAGTCTTCGTATCATGAGACGATTCACCTCCCATCAACGACAATACATCCAGAATCTCCTGAAGAAATGCTCTGCGATCCCTTTCTCCGCGGATCAGCTCATGAAAAATCTTCCCATCCCGCAAGAAAAGTATCCTGCTGCAATAGCTTGCAGAAAATGCATCGTGAGTTACCATCAGGATCGTTGCCCTCTGCATTTCATTTAAACGGCAAAAGGTCTCTAAAAGTACCTTGGAAGCATGGGAATCCAACGCTCCGGTAGGCTCATCGGCGAGAAGAAGAGAGGGGTCATTTGCCATAGCTCTGGCACAGGCACATCTTTGCTTCTGACCGCCGGATACCTCATACGGAAATTGATCCTTTACATCCTCGATCTCCAGAAGTTCCATCATATCCTGACAGATTTTTTGAATCTCTTTTCTCCTTTTTCCCTGTACCGTCAAAGCAAGGATAATATTTTCCTCCAATGTCAGTGTATCCAATAAATTGTACTCCTGAAAAACAAAGCCGAGGTTTTCCTTGCGAAATTCCGACAACTGATCTGCAGACATTTCTGTAATGTCCAGATCATCATAATAAATATGTCCCGATGTCACATGATCGATCGCTGCCATCATATTTAATAAGGTGGTCTTTCCGGAACCGGACGCTCCCATAATGCCCACAAATTCTCCCTTTTCCACCTGAAAGCTTACCCTGTCCACGGCCTTTGTAATATTCTGTCCATTACCGTAATATTTTTCCACATCACATACTCTGATACAATCCTTCAAATGTCTCACCATCCTTTTCCTGTTGATTTTTTATATAACTCAAGCTTCGCGCATGTAATATTTTGCTTTGCCCATAATATTTCTTATGTCTGGAGTGTAAATATGATTTTTGCCTTAGATTATTTGAACAACCGTGAGCTAATGACACCCAAGGATTTCATTCATGAAGAAGTTCGAAAAATTGCACAATCCATGTACCAGAATCGGAAATACCAAGTGGTTTGTCTGCAAATAAAGCGCTGATAAAAACACGCCCATACACACTGCGGAAATCACCTGTTTTGTGGTACTCAAAAAATCCTGTCCTGCCAGCAGATTCATATAATGACAAAGGCCAAAGCAAAGGGAAGATATCAATACCGCAAAATAAATTCCTTTTCTCTTGTCTTTCCAGGCCGATAAAAATCCATTTAAGATGATTCCTCTCCAGACAAATTCCTCCAGCAGTCCGACGCTTAAACACGCGATACAACAGATCACAAAAAAGCGGATCCCTTTCCCGGAGAATAGAGAAAATATTCTTTTTCCATGCAAAACTGTCATCAGATCATCGCCGATCTGAATCAGCGGAAAGATAAGCATAACAAATGTTGACAGCGGAGAAACGACGCTTTTGCCGCTCCTCACAAATTCCACTTTTTTGTGAAATAATACATACATGATAAGAAATACCGAGATTTCCTGTAACAGCATAACAACGTATGTATTATTGAAAGCTTCCCCCCAGTTTCCTGTGATCTTTCCAATCACAAAGGATGCAAAAAATCCAATTCCTTCCCATATTGCATAAACCAGAACAGCATACCCTACAGGAATAAGAAAATTACTTATGAAACTATTTTTTCCTTCCACGTTTTATCAACCTGCCTTTCCAATTGTATCTCTTTTCTTTCCAGAAGTATACTTCATTCCCGCCGGTGTTCATATAAAAAAAGCTTAAAGAAATCTTACGATTTCGAAAGATTTCTTTAAAACTTTAACGTACCTCTGAAATATAAGTATTTTGTGGAAATTTTAAAATGATTCTGGTATAGCTGTCCGCCTCTGACTGTGCTTCTATTTCCAGACCAAGCTGATCACAAAGCTTTTTGCAAAGATACAGTCCAATGCCCGTGGATTTCTTTTGGTTCCTTCCATTTTCCCCGGTAAATCCCTTTTCAAAAATGCGTGGAAGATCTTTTTCCTGTATGCCAATCCCGTTATCCTCAATGATCAGGCAGGTATGATCTGTTGTCTTTTTCGTCAAAAAGGAAATGCAGGGAGAACCCTCCCTTTTATATTTGACACTGTTTAATATTATCTGATTGACTATAAAACCCAGCCATTTTTTGTCGGTAAAAACAGCTTCGTCACAATTCACCTCTGCCCGGATCCCATTTTGGATCAACAGAAAACGGTTCCGCTCTAAAACATCATACACCGTCTCCTGCAAATGGCAGCTTTGAATCAAATAATCCTTATAGACCTGCTCCGACCTCGCATAATAAAGAACCATATCAACATAATTTTCAAGCCTTGCATTCTCCATGCTGATCTGCCGGAATCTCTCCGGGGTACCTGTGTCCTCTTTTCTGCCATTTTCACAGAGCAGACTGATCCCTGTAATGGGGGCTTTGATCTCATGTACCCAGCTTTCTATATATTCTTTGTATTCCTGTTGTTCCGCCTCCAGCTTTCTTATTTTCTCAATGACGGATTTGTTGGATCGGCGGATCATATCCTGATAGATCCGGTCCTCCAGACGCCATGACGGCGGCATCAGCTCTCCCAGCAGATACCTCTGGTCCATTTTCTCCAATATTTCGGCTGTCTTATCGAAATATTTCCTGCGCTCCATATATTCCCGGCACATCCAAAGCAGCAAAAAAAATGTCCAGAACAACATGAGCAATATCACATTGCCCTTTGCATACCCGGTAAGCCTCAGAAAAATACCGGTGACCACCATACAACAGCCCATAAAGATCAGGAAAAGTGCCTTATCCTTCCAATAATCTCTCCATCTCATATACGATACCCCATTCCCCGTTTCGTCTGTATAAAGTCGTCCCGCCCAAGCTCCCGAAGCTTTTCCCGTATCCGGGTCACATGGACACTGAGGGTATTATCGTCAATAAAAATCTGATTATCCCATAAATATTCGATCAGATTCTGTCTTGCCACGTAGTTTCCGGCATGCATAAAAAGAATGTGTAATATCTTCATTTCATTTTTGGTCAGTTCCATTTCCTTCTCATCACAGGAGATCGTACATTTCAAGAGATCCAGCCGCACATTTTCATAAGAATAGCTTGTCTTTTCTGTATTGCCCCGGGTCCTCTTTAATACCGCTGCAATCCTTGCCAGAAGGATCGGTGCCTGATACGGCTTTGTAATATAATCATCGCCGCCCCGGAGCATCCCGTTTAATTCATCCAGGGAATCAGTCCTGCTGGTCAAAAAGATTACCGGACAGGTATTTTCCCTTTGCCGGAGCGAGGTGCAGATATCAAACCCGGACATTCCCGGAAGGTTCACATCCAGCAGGATCAGATCCGGTGATGCCTCTGTGATCTGATCCGGTATATTTTCAAAATTCTCCGGAGCTGTGACCTGATACATTGCATTTTCCAATAATATAGTCAATTCTCTGCGAATTGTTTTCTCATCCTCTGCCACAAAAATATGCATCCCGCAACCTCTTTTCTGTTACTTTTTCTACTGCTGTAGTATATTTTCAATCTTTATTGCCTGAAAATCATTGTACTAACCCCCATTATATGATAAGATATCACCGAAATCCAGTATCTACTCAGAAAAGGAGATTATTATGGCTGATTATGAACTGATCGCCCCATGTCATTTTGGACTGGAGGCGGTATTAAAACGTGAAATACAGAAACTCGGATATGATATTCTGAAAGTTGAAGACGGAAAGGTGACCTTCGCCGGGGACGAAGCTGCCATTGTCCGTGCCAATATTTTTCTGCGCACCACAGAGCGTATCCTGATCAAGATCGGAAGCTTTAAGGCAACAACCTTCGATGAGCTTTTTGAGGGAACGAAAGCACTCCCATGGGAGCAGTTTATTCCGGAGGATGGTAAATTCTGGGTAGCAAAGGCAACCTCTATCAAAAGTAAGCTTTTTAGCCCGTCAGATATCCAGTCCATCATGAAAAAGGCTATGGTGGACCGCCTGAAAAAGAAATATAACGTCAACTGGTTTCCTGAGGATGGTGCCAGCTTTCCTCTCCGCGTCACCATCATGAAGGATGTGGTAACGGTGGGACTGGACACTTCCGGAGACTCCCTGCACAAGCGGGGATACCGTCAGGCCACGGTAAAAGCACCGATCACCGAAACTCTTGCGGCAGCCCTGATCATGCTGACCCCTTGGAAATGGAACCGTATTCTGGTGGATCCTTTCTGCGGAAGCGGTACCTTCCCGATCGAGGCTGCCATGATCGGAGCCAATATTGCTCCCGGTATGAATCGTTCCTTTTCAGCAGAGGACTGGACCCATCTGATCCCCAAAAAGGCATGGTATGACGCTGCAAATGAGGCAGAGGATCAGATCCGCCGGGATATTGAAATGGATATCCAGGGCTACGACATCGATCCCGGAGCCATCAAGGCTGCCATGGAAAATGCAAGACTTGCCGAGGTCGATCATCTGATCCACTTTCAGCAAAGACCGGTATCACAGCTCAGCCACCGCAAAAAATACGGTTTTGTCATTACAAATCCTCCTTACGGCAAACGTCTTGAGGAGGAGGAAGATATGCCGGCACTTTACCGGGAAATAGGCGAGGCATTTTCCCATCTGGACAGCTGGTCCTTCTACCTGATCACGGCATTTGATCAGGCAGAGCGTTATCTTGGACGCAAGGCAGACAAAAACCGCAAGATCTATAATGGTATGATGAAAACATATTTTTATCAGTATATGGGACCGAAGCCACCCCGCAGAAGTAAAAACGAAACTACAAATAAATAAACCTGTAATCAGGCAGAAATTGGCTAAATTACAGTGAAACAAATGGCAGCATCAAAAAAACCGGAGACTGCATTGACGTCACCTTACGTCGTGATATGAGTCATCCGGAAATGCCTGGTTTTTCTATTACATCTGCTCATTGTCCAAGTTGTGGCGGAAGCTTTGATGCGGTCCGCCAGCACATCTGTCCATATTGTGGGACAGATTACCATATGGAAAACGAAAGCTGGACCATAGAAAATTTAAAGCTGATCCGTTAACGGGATCAGCTTTTATTATACATCTGCCATGCTATACAAAAAATCAATGATCTGGCGTATATTGGCCGTGGTATCTCTCTGGTAGATCACTTCCTGCTCCAGCTCATGAGAAACATTATTGACCTGAAATGCTGTTTCCAACACTTTATCCAAAATCTTTTCAATCTCATCAAAGGAATCCTCTCTCTCCCTGGCATCGCCGTTTTTCATCAGAGAGGCGTATTCCCTCGCCTTGCTGGTCAGTGTCACCAGAGAATCCGTAATATTGATTGCATCAAAGGACATCTGTTCCATGGAACTCATGGAGGTTTCCATTCGTTCCACGACGCATTGTGTTGTATTTTCTGTTTCTTTCCATTCCATATTTTCCATTCTTCTCCTCATTTCACCACCCGGCAGAGCGGCAGTTGATATTATACATACCACCTTTGTCCGTGGTTATAAAATCTCCAAAAGCTCATACACATTGGAAATCCCCACCAGCTTTAATCCTTTCAGATCCAGCTGTTCCAGATCCAGCTGACACCGGTTGACCTCCGGCAAAATACACCTTTCAAAGCCCAGCTTTGCTGCCTCCTGTACTCTGGCCTCTGCCATACTGACCGCACGGACCTCACCCACCAGACCGATCTCACCAAAACAGATCGTCTTCCCGTCAATCACCTGATTGCGGTAGCTGGACAAGATTGCTAACACAATCCCCATATCCACAGCAGGCTCATTGAGACGCATGCCTCCCGCTACGTTGATATAGGCATCCATGTCATTCATCCGGACACCGAGACGCTTTTCCAACACGGCAAGCAGCAGATTGACCCTGTTAAAATCAATCCCGGCCGCCGTCCTTTTGGGATAATTAAAATTGGTCTGGCATACCAGTCCCTGTACCTCTACAAGGATCGGTCTCGTCCCTTCCATAGAACAGGCTACCACAGAGCCCGGTGCATCCTCCGGCTTGCCCTGCAGCATAAACTCTGATGGATTGGATACCTCCACCAGACCGGAACCACGCATTTCAAAAACGCCGACCTCATTGGTGGAACCAAAACGATTTTTAACTCCTCTCAGAAAGCGGTACGAGGCTCCTCCATCTCCCTCAAAGTAAAGAACCGTATCCACCATATGTTCCAGAACTCTGGGTCCCGCTACAACGCCCTCCTTAGTGACATGCCCTACAATAAAGATAGAAATAGACATGCCCTTTGCCAGACGCAGCAACGTACTTGTGGTCTCACGAACCTGCCCCACGCTGCCCGGTGCAGATCCAATCTCTTCCCGGTACATTGTCTGTATAGAATCAATGATCACAACATCCGGCACCGTTCTGGTAATCGTCTCTGCAACAATATCAAGATCCGTTTCACTCATGACCAGCAGATCCGACTGAAATACTCCCAGACGCTCTGCTCTCATCTTGATCTGCTTCTCAGACTCCTCTCCGGATACATAAAGGACCTTGCGGCTCTGCTGTACCAGCCTCTGACACATCTGCAACAGCAGAGTGGACTTTCCGATACCAGGATCTCCTCCCACTAATACCAGAGAACCCACAACAATACCACCGCCCAGCACACGATCCAGCTCCTCAATGCCACTGACGATCCGTGTTTCTTCCGAAAACTGTACCTCCGATAATCTCGATGGTTCCCGAATCTCCTTTCGTGCCACAGCCTTTCCCGTGGAGGTCCGCACAACGGGTTCCTCCACAAAGCTGTCCCATGCTTTACAGCCCGGACATTGTCCCTGCCATTTTGATGACTCATATCCACATTCTTTACAGAAAAATGTAGTCTTACTTTTTGCTTTTGCCATAAATTATAACTTTTTCACCTTGATCTGTGATGTCTGTTCCGGATTCAGCTCTACACTGACATTGAGCTTGCCTCCCAGATTTGTTTTCATTCTGCCCACATCAATTCCATCTACAAATACCTTGTACTCTGTCTCCGGCTCCAACTCCAGAGTAATGGAAGAATCCTCCCATCCTTCTACATTGAACTCGATCTGATCCTCTGTACTCTTCATATTGGTTACCACGGTTCCCGGTACAGACTCATAGACAAACATTCCGTTTCTTTCCAGCTTTGTAATCTCTTTAAAAGTTTTGATCTTGTACAGATCTCCCTCATACTCAAAATCTGACTTTTTCTGCTTGGTATCGAAATCGAAATTACCAAAGCTGAGTGTGCCGTCTGCCTCCTTGCGGATCAATTCTGTAATCACTGCCATTTCATTATCCTCCCGTATTTTTGTGGTTTTATCGTATGTCTAGCATACCATAAACCATTATTTTTTTCTACTGTTAAAGCTTTGAAAATGTGATCTTTTCATCTTCACAATCTACCTTGATCTGATCTCCTGCTGCTATGGTCCCGTCTAACAGTTCATCGGCCAGCTTATCCTCCAATTGTGTCTGGATCGCACGGCGCACCGGACGCGCTCCATAGTTCTTATCAAAACCGCTTTTTGCCAGATGTGCAATAGCTTCCTCTGTTACTTCCAGTGAAAGATTCATCTGTGCCACAGTCCGCTTATTCAGTGTTTTCAACATGATCTTTACGATCTGCCGGATATTTTCCTGTGTCAATGTATGGAATACCAGAATCTCATCAATACGATTGATAAACTCCGGCTTAAATATCTTTTTAACCTCCTCCATCACACCGTCTTTCATCTTATGATAGTCTGCCTCCGGATCCTCCTGCATTCCAAAGCCCAGATGCTTTGGTTCGATGATCCTCTGTGCTCCTGCATTGGAGGTCATGATTATGATGGTATTTTTGAAGCTGACCTTACGTCCCTGTGCATCGGTAACATGACCATCCTCCAGAATCTGCAGGAGAATATTGAATACGTCCGTGTGAGCCTTCTCAATCTCATCAAACAGGATCACGGAATACGGATGACGGCGTACTTTTTCACTTAACTGTCCTCCATCTTCATATCCCACATATCCGGGCGGTGATCCGATCATCTTGGACACACTGTGCTTCTCCATATATTCTGACATATCAACACGGATAATATCATTTTCCTTGCCAAAGACAGCTTCGGCCAGTGCCTTGGAAAGCTCGGTCTTTCCCACACCGGTTGGTCCCAGGAATAAAAAGGAACCGATCGGACGTTTGGGATCCTTCAGACCCACACGACCTCTCCTGACAGCTTTGGAAACTGCTGTTACCGCTTCCTCCTGACCAACAACTCTCTCATGAAGGATATCCTCCAGATGTCTCAGCCGTTCCATCTCCTCTTCCTGCAGCTGCTGCACCGGAATCTTGGTCCAGTCTGCGATCACTGCCGCGATCTCGTTTTCTGTGACACAAAGCTCCTGTGCATCCTTATGCTTTTCCTGTGCATTTCGGATCCTGGTGATCTTCTGCTCTAACGCTTCCTGCTGTCTCTTGATCTCTCCCGCATGGGCATAATCTTTGTCCCGGATGGCCTGCTCCTTATCCTTTTCCAGCTGTACCTGCTCCTCCTCCAGACCACGAAGCTCCGGTGAGATCATATATCTCTTGAGTCCTGCTCTGGCGCATGCCTCATCAATCGCATCAATTGCCTTGTCCGGCAGAAAACGGTCATTGACATATCTCGTTGCAAGCCTGACAGCTCCTGTGATCGCTCCCTCTGTGATCTTTACATGATGATGCTCCTCATATCTTGGCGCAAGTCCCCGCAGGATCTCAATGGACTCCTCCTCCGTAGGTTCCTCCACAACAACTGACTGAAAACGACGTTCCAGTGCTGCATCCTTCTCAATATATTTGCGATATTCCTCTCTGGTGGTAGCTCCGATCAACTGGATTTCTCCTCTGGCCAGAGACGGTTTCAAAATGTTGGCCGCATCAATGGCCCCCTCAGCTCCACCCGCCCCGATGATCGTATGGATCTCATCAATAAACAACAGAATATTGCCGCTCTGCATAACTTCCTTGAGGGATCTCTTGATCCGTTCCTCAAATTCACCACGATACTTGGAACCGGCCACCATCCCTGACAGATCCAAAGTGAGTACTCTCTTTCCTGACAGAAGCTCCGGAATGTCCTCCGATATGATCTTCTGGGCAAGTCCCTCTACTACAGCCGTTTTACCTACGCCCGGTTCTCCGATCAGACATGGGTTGTTTTTGGTACGTCGGCTGAGGATCTGGATAATGCGTTCAATCTCCCGCTCCCTTCCGATCACCGGATCAAGTTTTCCCTCTCTGGCTAATGCCGTCAGATCTCTGCTGTATTGGTCTAATACCGGTGTTGCTGATTTATTTTTGCGGCTTTTCTGCTTCATATATTCATTCTTGGCCGTATTCATATCCTGACCGGATGCCGTCAATGCATCAACATACAGCTTCTGTACATTGATCCCTTTTGTGTTGAGCAGACGTACTGCAATACAATCTGTCTCTTTCAGCACAGCGATCAACAGATGCTCCGTACCTGCTTCTGAAATTCCAAGCCTGTCTGCCTCTTCCCTTGCCGCATTTAAGATCTTTTGCGTCCTTGGAGTGAAACGCCCCTCATCCGCCACTAAAACTCCTGATTCACTTGAAATTGTTTCATCGATCAGATCTAATATCTTCTGCTCCTCGACACCATTGGCACGAAGTACCTCTGATGCCACTCCCGAATCACGGATCAGTGCCACCAGAAGATGCTCTGTGCCAACATAATTGTGCCCCAGCTCTTTTGCTATATCCTGTGCGTCATTTAGCACCTTCTGAGCCTTTTTTGTAAAACGATTTCGCATCCTTTTAAGTCCTCCATTACTCTTTTCTCAGCCAGCGGCGTTTTTCCTCCAGCCGCTTTTCTATCTCGTCTAATCTTTTCTCCTGACCTGCCGGATCCGGATCATCCCAAACCTCCGGAATGATATTCTGATCCGTTCTCTCCAAAGCTTCTGTCCCTTCTGTTTCCTCCGGCTCTTCAGCCCCTGCCTCTTTTAAAGCATTGACAAGTAATGACACAACGATCACAAAGCCTATGACAGCGAGTGAAAGGATGATCAGATAAATCTTTCTGTTCAGGCCCTCCGGTTTCTCCGGAAGCTCTGTCTTTTCCGACGTTACATCCTCCGTTTGAAGAGCATTGTCTCCGTCAGCAGCATCGTCGTGTGCCGTCATATCTGAGGTGTGATCCGCCACATCCCCTGCCGGCATAGAAGCCACAGGAGACTCCACCGGTTCCTCCTCCGTCTGTTGAAGCCCCTGTTGTCTTTCCTGTCTTTGTATTTTGGTCTGATACTCTTTGGAGGAGATTACTTCAATCTCCAAAGAAGCTGACCCTACGGACAGTTTTGTATCTTCCTCCGCCTTTTTTATCTGGCGGTATCGTTTCAGTGCCACAGAACTTGTCCCTGCTTTTCTGGCACGGAACTGCAGAGAATATTTTATCTTCCGGATCCCCGTCTCTCTGTCCAGATCCTTGATGTGTATTTCATCATCATTGCCACTGGCAACGCTTCCTCCGGTGATAAACTGCATGACATTCTGGTTATAAGAAAAATATCCCTCAAAACCATTGATCTCTTCATCAGAGGTTACGGTAACTATCACATAAAAAGTGTCGCCTTTGACAATATCCTGCTGTGACTTTTGAATCGTAATCTGTGCAACAGCAGCCCGGCTGTCCTGTTTCTGAAAGCAGCTGCAGGCAAATACCAGAAACAATATAAAACAATATTTTCTGAATCTGCCCTTCATCACTGCACTCCTTATCATTCCCATTTATAGAGATCAAATTTATTTTTTACGATTTACCTTTATCTTATATTTTCTGACATCTCCACTTTCCGCTTTCACCTTTACAACATATGTTTTTGTTTTTACTTTTGCGGCAAGCTTCTTTTTTCCGTTTCCTGATACCTTCGCGGTTGTGCTGACAGGACTGGCATTAATACGGATCGATCTGACACTCTTTTTTACTTTCAGGCTGTATGTCTCATGTCCGTCATCTCCCGATTTAAACGGTGACTGAAAGGAATAGCCTTTAACGGACAAAGACTTGAGATAATTATTGGTACTAACCGTCTTTACCTCCTGCTGTGCTTCCCCGGATGGACTCGGACATACTACGGATGGCATGCCGGAATATACAGGGATTGAAAATACAAGACTCATATCTGCCTTATCTATTCCGTACGCCTCTGCCGTCTTTAACGCCTCGCTCCACGGAGCCTCAATATTTGACATATACTGATGGTTATATGTATTGTTTGCTGTCACATTAAACTTCTGCAGATATAATGTATTTTGTCCGATATTGATGTAATTGCTTCCCAAATACTGCGCACCACCAACAATTGCCTTATACTGTGTGGTCCAAGGACGCATGTATGTTGTATCCTTATTGGCCCATGCAAGACCGTTTGCCACAGCGCCACCGGCTTTTGTACTGTTATTAGCACCAATATTATAGAAATTGTAAATGCCCTCATAGCCCTTCACCGTACCTGATACCGAAGAACTCATGCTTGTCGGACCTGTTACAACCTCCTGCTTCACCCGGGATGCCAGATGATACGGGCTCACACCGGAAAGGGCCGCCGCATCCATAAATGTATTGGAATATGTCGTTGTTACTGACTTTCCGGTATCGTCAGTATACTCATAGGACGCTTTATACATCGGAGTATTTTTTAATACATTTTCTACACCGTTCTGATTCTGGGTATCCTTCTGGTATTCCAGACTCTCAAACTGGAAAATACCACTTTCCGTCAGGAAATTTCTCGGATCCATATAGTAACGTACTGCTTTTTCCGATGCCGTTACCCAGCTTGAACCGTCAAACGGTATATAGGTTCCCGTAGCTGCATTATATGCTCCCTCTTCCTGTGATTTCCAATCGCTGGATTTGCTATTGGAGATCAGGTTGAGTCCTACTTTTCCTTCATTATCTACTGCTGTAGACCAGTCAATTCCCGTCTGATAAGCTTTAAATGTCCACTTTGGATACTTCTCATGCAAAACCTGCAACGCCTCGATATAGCTGCTTGGGAAGCCCTGCTTGATCATTTCCTGTTTAAACTCTTTGTCAGTAAGAACCGTTGTGCTTCCTGTATTGTTATCTGCCCCGTTCGAAGATGGCGCTGCTGTACTTTCCGGTTCCGGTGTCTTTGTCGGTGCCGGAGTTGTCTTTTCCACAAAAAGATTTTCCTGCTCGCCGTTGACTACATCCTCTACAGGAACTGTCTTGAAACGAACCAGATTGGCAGCCACATACCCTCGATAGACCTTCTTGTTGTATGTAACATCTACACAAATATACTTCACACCGGAAGCAATCTTCTCGGAAAGCATCAGAACCTCTGTCCCATTTTTCATGATGATCGGATTACCTTCTGCCTTCACAATCTCTGTTGCACCTGCTGTTTTCCTTAATGTGACCTGTCTTGAGGTCGAGATCACGCCCGGCATTGCCGACTGATAGTCTGCCCTGATAGAGTCTGCAGGCACATATCCTTCCGTTTTCTCTCCACTATAAGTAAAAGATAATTTATAATACTTTACACCGTACATTGTTGATTCTGAAAGGATCCGGACCTTTTTATTCTTGGATAAACGTACAGCTGCTCCGTCTACCCTCATAAGACTTCCGCTTCGAACAGCTCTGCTCCGGACCAGCACAGCAGAAGGATATGCTGTTCCATATACCTCAGAATCCATGTCACCGCTCATCACAGCGAGATTCTTCATGGGAACATATCCCACCAGCTTCTTGGACTGCTTTTTCAAACGGATCTTATACCATTTTTTATTCTGTGCCAGAATCGTAACCTGCTCCTCGTTCTTCAGACTTACCGTTGTGCTGCCGTTTTTCAGACAGGCATAACCGGTCCCCGGTCCCTTCCGGACATTAAGGCTTTTTCCGGTACGCACCGTACCAACAGCAGTAGCATATGTAATGCCGCCTCTCTGCTGTACCTTGCAGAATACAACGACACCCAGCAAAAACATGCCGGCAATGATCAATCCTTTATACCTTCTGTCCATTTTCTCCCTCATTTCTTACTTCAGCATCTGCTTTAAATCCTCTGTATCAAATAAATAATGAGAACCACAGAAATCACAATTAACCTCCACCGGCTCACCGGCATCGATCATCTCCTGCAGATCCTTTCTCCCTATGCTTGCAATTGCACGGGATACCCGCTCTCTGGAACAATTACAGTGATACTGTGTCGGAATTGTATCGAGAAAATCAATATCCATTCCATCCATCAGATATCGGATAATATCCTCCGGTGTCATGCCCTGCTCCAAAAGCTTTGTCACCGAATCAACCTCTCCCAGACGCTTTTCCAGACGGTCGATCACGGCATCATCTGCATTTGGCATAACCTGAATGATAAATCCTCCCGCCTGCTTCACATGGTTATCTTTCTCCATCAGCACTCCAAGTCCCACGGAGGAAGGCACCTGCTCACTGGCAGCATAATAATATGTCAGATCTTCTGCGATCTCTCCGGATACCAGATGTGTCTGACCGTTATATGGCTCTTTCATGCCGATATCACGGATCACATTCAAAAAGCCCGGTCCAACTGCTCCCGAAACATCCAGCTTACCTTTACTGTTCGGAGGAAGCATTACCTGTGGATTCTTTACATATCCCTTAACATTGGCTGCGGAATCAGCCGTCACCGTAATGCCGCCAATAGGACCGCCACACTCGATCTGAAGTGTCAGCACATCCTTATCTCCCTTCATCATACAGCCCATCATACTTCCTGCGGTAAGCAGTCTTCCCAATGCCGCTGCTGCCACCGGACTCAGGTCATGAATCTCCCGTGCCTTCTCCACAAGCCCTCCTGTGGTACATGCAAATACACGAAGCTGCTGTCCTGCTGCAGTTGCTCTCACGATATAATCCTTACTCTCTGCCATCTTTCTTCACTCCTGTCACCTTCTGCATAACACAGAAATATTATTAAATCCCAAACAACTCTATCATACGTAAATCATTTATTTTTAACTACAAAATAAACCCGTTCATTCTCCGGTCCCGCAGGCCTCCTTGTAAACGCCTCATAGGTCTCGCAACACTCCAGTCCGCTTTCCCGGATCAGGTGCCGGACCTCATCCGGATCATATGCCCTCTGATAGTGCAGCTCATCGCAGCGGGAAAACAGATCTCTTTCCTCATCCTCCAGTTGATATACCGTCAGAAGATACTCATTGATCCCCGTATCCTCATGATACTCATTTTCCCACAGAAAACTGGCATCATCCCGGTTCTCTGCGATCATGCGGTTTCCCAGCACATCCTGATAGAAATGTCTGGTTTTCATGTCAAATACAAAAACACCACCGGCTTTCAGAAAGTGCTTTACTCTGGTAAACACCCTCTGCAGGTCCTGTGGTTCCAATAAATAGTTCATTCCATCACACACGCAGTAAACCGCATCCACCTGATATGGCAGATCCAGCTCTCTCATGTCCTGCTGTATCAGCAACACATCCGGGATATCCTTGTCCCTTGCTACCATAAGCATATCTTCCGAGCAGTCCAGTCCAATGATACTGTCATAGCCCTTTGACCTCATGCGCTCTGTCATGGTTCCCGTACCACATCCCAGCTCCAGCAGTGTGCCTCCTGTGATCCCATACTCCTGAAGGAGCCCATGAAGATACTCTGCCCACATGTCATACGGAATATTATCCATAAAAAGATCGTAACAATAAGCAAATCCGTTATAGGCATTTTCATTATATGGCTTTTCACTCATGTTCTTCGTCTCCACTCACTGTTGCTGTTATACCTGAAATTCCAGATAGATAATTTAATTTTAGCATACAAGAGCAGATCCCGCAACCTACAATTCGTCCAAAGTCTTATAATAATGGGGCAGAAACTCCCGGCAGAATATATCTGCTTCCGGACACTCCAATGCCTCCACCGCATTCTGCAGTGTTTCCTTCGCTTTCAGAAACTCCTGATTGCCCGCCTTCTGCTCCTCGATACATTTGATCAGTGCAGAAAGCTTGTCAGCAGCCTTTACCAGACGCCGCTCCTCCTCTTTCATCTCCGTTTCCAGAAGATACGGTTCATAGGCATCTCTCAGATCCTCCGGCAGCCGCTGCAGAAGACGCCTTGCTGCCCCTGCCTCAATCTCCTTATATGCCTCCTGTATCTTGTCATTTTTATACTTGATCGGGGTCGGCATATCCCCTGTAATGATCTCTGTGCAGTCGTGATACAAACCGATCATGGCAATCTTTTCTGCCGGATACTGCCGTCCCAGACGTTTATTGCCAATGATCGCCAGCGCATGGGCGATCATTGCCACCTCCATGGAATGCTCACTGATATTTTCCTCATAAGAATTGCGCATCAATGCCCAGCGGTTGATAAATTTCATCCTTGCCATCATGGCAAAAAAAGTATTTTCTGATTCCATTTATACCCTCCTTCGCGATCCAGCCGGCATCCCCGGCTCTTGCCAGCCGGACCATGCATTATAAGTTGTCTCTGTTGTATCTCCGTTATTTCTTCCGGTCTTTATCGATCATCTTCTGAATATAGTATCCCGTATATGACTGCGGCATCTTTGCCACCTCCTCCGGTGTACCCTGGGCGATCACAGTACCTCCCCGGTCTCCGCCCTCCGGGCCGATATCAATAATATAGTCCGCCGTCTTGATCACATCCAGATTATGCTCAATGACAATGACCGTATTGCCACCTTCCGCCAAACGATGAAGGATATCGATCAGCTTGTGGACATCCGCAAAATGAAGACCTGTCGTTGGCTCGTCCAACACATATACTGTCTTGCCGGTACTTCTGCGGCTCAGCTCTGTGGCAAGCTTAATACGCTGTGCCTCACCTCCGGACAATGTCGTAGACGGCTGTCCCAGCTTCACATAAGAAAGTCCCACATCATATAATGTCTTGATCTTACGGTAGATAGAAGGGATCGGTTCAAAAAATCCCAATGCCTCCTCCACAGTCATATCAAGTACCTCGAAGATATTCTTGCCTTTATACTTTACATCCAGCGTCTCCCGGTTATATCTCTTGCCATCACAGACCTCACATGGCACATAGATATCCGGCAGGAAATTCATCTCGATCTTGATGATACCGTCTCCCTGACAAGCCTCACAACGTCCACCCTTGACATTGAAGCTGAAACGTCCCTTCTTGTAGCCTCTCGCCTTTGCCTCCTGTGTGGATGCAAAGAGATCACGGATCATATCAAATACTCCTGTATACGTGGCAGGATTGGATCTTGGTGTCCTGCCGATCGGTGACTGGTCAATATTGATCACCTTATCAAGCTGCTCCAGTCCCTCAACACAGTCATGCTTTCCCGGAATAAAACGGGCACGGTTCAGCTTTCTTGCAAGCTCCTTATACAGGATCTCATTGACCAGAGAACTCTTTCCTGAACCGGATACACCGGTTACACATGTCATAACACCCAATGGGAATGAGACATCAATATTTTTGAGATTGTTTTCTCTGGCTCCCCGGACAGTGATCCAGCCCGTCGGTTCTCTCCGCTCGGACGGCACCGGGATCCGTATCCGTCCGCTCAGATATGCTCCGGTCACAGATTCCTTACACTTCATGATATCCTTGACGCTGCCGGCAGCAACCACCTCACCGCCGTGAGTGCCTGCTCCCGGACCGATATCCACAATATAGTCCGCTGCATACATGGTATCCTCATCATGCTCCACCACGATCAATGTATTGCCCAGATCCTTGAGCTTTTTCAAAGTCTGGATCAGTTTGTCATTGTCTCTCTGGTGAAGACCGATACTCGGCTCATCCAATATATATGCCACACCTACCAGACCGGAACCGATCTGTGTCGCAAGACGGATGCGCTGCGCCTCTCCACCGGACAGTGAGCCTGTGGCTCTCGCCAGCGTCAGATACTCAAGACCCACATCCAGCAGAAACTGCAGACGTGCCTTGATCTCCCGCAGTACCAGCTTTCCGATGGCAAGCTGGTGTGGTGTCAGCTCCAGTCCCTGCATAAAATCCATCAGCTTGCTGATAGAAAGCTCTGTCACCTCGGCGATATTTTTGTCTCCGACAGTGACTGCCAGAGCCTCCGGCTTCAGACGTTTGCCGCCACACTCTGCACATGGCGTGATCCGCATAAAGCTCTCATATTCCTTCTTCATGCGCTCAGAGCCACATTCTCTGTATCGTCTCTGGACATTTTTGATCACACCCTCAAATGCCACATCATATACTCCGACACCTCTCTGCCCCCGGTACTTCACCTTGACCACTCTGCCATCGGTGCCGTGCATCAGCATATGACGGATCTCCTCCGGAAGCTCCTCATACGGAGTATTGATATCAAAGCCATAAGAATCTGCCAGAGCATCCAGAATACATCTGCAATAGCTGCCGGTATCCTTTGCGGACTGCCAGCCATTCACCACCAATGCGCCATCTGCCAGACTCAGGGACGGATCCGGGACCATCAGTGCCTCATCAAACTCCATCTTTACACCGATACCGTGACAGACCGGACAGGCACCAAAAGGATTATTGAAGGAAAAGGTTCTCGGCTCCAGCTCATCAATGCTGATCCCGCAATCCGGACAGGAAAAACTCTGACTGAAGCTCAACTGCTCTCCTCCCGGAATGTCAACGATCATCAGACCATCTGACAGCTTGAGTACATTCTCGATGGAATCCACAAGACGCTTCTGGATCCCCTCTCTCACCACAAGACGATCCACCATAACCTCTATATTATGCTTTTTATTTTTCTCAAGGGATATCTCCTCAGATAATTCATATAAGTGGCCATCTACAACGACACGTACATAGCCGCTCTTGCGGGCAGATTCAAACACCTTGACATGCTGCCCCTTCCGTCCCCGCACAACAGGAGCAAGAAGCTGGATCCTGGTACCCTCCGGCAGCTCCATGATCTCGTCTGCCATCTGATCCACCGTCTGTGCATAAATCTCCTTACCGCACTTCGGACAGTGTGGAATACCGATCCGGGCATATAACAAACGATAATAATCGTAAATCTCTGTCACTGTACCCACGGTAGATCTGGGATTGCGGTTCGTAGACTTCTGGTCAATGGAAATGGCCGGTGGCAGTCCCTCAATGGAATCTACATTCGGCTTCTCCATCTGTCCCAGAAACTGACGCGCATAAGAAGACAGCGACTCCATGTAACGACGCTGTCCCTCTGCATAGATCGTATCAAACGCCAGAGAGGACTTTCCGGAACCACTGAGTCCTGTAAACACAACAAACTCGTCTCTCGGCACATCCAGATCGATCTCCTTGAGATTGTGCTCTGCCGCCTTGCGGATCTTTATATATTTTTTTAACTCTTCATGCTTTGCCATAATAAACCATGCCTTTCTGCCGGATGTCCCAAGCATCCCGATACAAGTCATAAACATTTCCATTTTGTTTCTGATTACGATATCATAGCATGTTTTATTTCGTTTTTCAAGTACATATGTTCGATTTTTCCATATCTGTCAGAAACTCCCACTTCTTAAAAATTGTCTGTTTCTGACCTCTCACGGCTGTAGGGCGAATCCCCCCGGTCCGTAACGATCCGGTAACCAATGGATTCCATACGGCGGTTGAGACAGCCACGACATTCTGCCGCCTCCTCCCCAGTACAGATCTTGTGATCATACAGGGCATACTTCTTTCTCACCGCTACCGGTGACAGATTCGGCATCACGACATTAGCTCCCGCCTGTATCCCCATCTCACGTCCCAGAGGATGAATGGTTCCCAGTGCTGTAGTTGCCGGAAGCAGCACCTGTTTTTCCTGAAGGCGCAGTAAACTCAGCATAAACAAAGTCAGCTCCAGACTTCCCTGTGCCTCCCCGGCAAACGGCGTCCCGGCTGCCGGTACAAAAGGGCCGATCCCTACCATATGAGGCTTCAGCTCATGAATAAACTCCATATCCTGTGCAAGCTGCTCCGGACCTTGTCCCGGAGAGCCCACCATAAAACCGCAGCCCACCTGATAACCGATCTCTTTCAGGGCATAAAGACATTCCTTCCTGTGGACCGGAGACATTTCTGCCGGGTGCATGGTGCGGTAATGAGCATCATCTGCCGTCTCATGACGCAGAAGATAACGGTCTGCTCCCGCCTCATACCATCTGCGGTACGTTTCCCTGCTTCTCTCGCCCACCGATAACGTGATGGCACATGCCGGATATTTCCGCTTGATCTCGCGGATCAGTTCCTCATACCATTCATCCCGGTAAAAGCCATCCTCTCCCCCCTGCAGGACAAAGGTGCGAAATCCCAGCTCCCAGCCCTCCTCGCAGCATGCCAGAATATCCTCCTTCGACAGCCGGTAACGGTCTGCCCCCGGATTGCTGCGGCGGATCCCGCAGTAATAGCAGTCATTTTTGCAGTAATTACTGAACTCGATCAGACCACGGACATAGATATCCGTCCCGAAAACCGCCTGCGCCACGGTTCTTGCCTTCTGTGCCGCATAATTCCGTAAATCCTCATCCCTGTACGCAGAAAGGAGCGTGATCCACTCCTCACGCTCCAGACATTCCTCTTTCTCCAGCTTATCAATCAAACCAAACATATTGGATAACCTCCGTTGCCCTTTTACTTTGCCGCCAGCTCCAACATCTTCTCCAATGGCTTGCAGGATTCCTCTGCAATCTCCGGATCCACGATCATTTCCGGCTGCAGTGTTTCCAAAGCATTTTTTACCTTTTCCAGCGTAATCTTTTTCATATTCGGACAAAACTGACGATGTCCTACAGAATAAAATTTCTTGTCCGGATTCTTCTGTGCCAGTTCATAAAAAACACCCATCTCCGTACAGATGATAAATTCCTTTGCATCACTCTCTGTCGCATAGTCGATGATCTGTGAGGTGCTTCCGATGAAGTCTGAAAGCTCCAGCACATCTCCGGTACATTCCGGATGGGTCAGTACCTCTGCCTCCGGATGTGCCTCCTTTGCCTTTAACAGCTCATCCGCATGAATGCTTTTGTGTACATGACAGAAGCCATCATTGAAAATAAAATGCTTCTCCGGAAGCTGCTTTGCCACATAATGCCCCAGATTTTCATCCGGAATAAAATAAATATTCTTTTCTTTGAGATTGCGTACCACCTTAATGGCATTGGAAGATGTCACGCAGACATCGGAATGTGCTTTCAGCTCGGAGGTAGAATTCACATAGCAGACAACCGCAACGTCATCCCATTCTTTACGCACTTTCTCAATCTTTGCCACCTCTGCCATATGTGCCATGGGGCAGTCCGCAAATTCATCTGCCATGACAACCTTTTTGCCGGGGTTCAGCACCTTGGCACTCTCTCCCATAAAGGATACGCCGCAGAATATAATTGTCTGTTCCTTCAATTCAATGGCAAGCTTGCTCAGAAAATAAGAATCTCCTACATAATCCGCAATCGCCTGTACCTCACCGTCTACATAATAATGTGCAAGAATTACCGCATCCTGCTTTTCCTTTAACTCCAGTATCTCTTTTTTTAACTGTTCTACACTTGTCTCCTGCATTTTTCTCCTCTTTTCCGACGAAATCTGTATTCTTCGTCTCCGACCCTGCTTCTGCCACAGGCTTCTCTATCAACATATGCCCTATATAAATTTATATCTCGATCCTTAATTATTGCCCTAAACCGCATGAAGATTTTTCAGCGAAATATCCATAATTGGAGCGGAATGAGTCAGCGCACCGCTGGACACATAATCTACTCCAACGTCGATCATATTCTGAATATTCTCTCTTGTGACATTTCCGGAGCACTCTGTCAGCGCCCGTCCGTCAATCAGCTTCACAGCCTCTTTCATCTTATCCGGCGTCATATTATCCAGCATGATAATATCGGCACCTGCCTCTACTGCTTCCTTTACCTGATCCAGTGTCTCCACCTCAACCTCGATCTTGTGTACAAAGGATGCATACGCCTTTGCCATCTGAACAGCTTTTGTAATGCTTCCTGCCGCACCAATATGATTGTCCTTGAGCATCACACCGTCGGACAGATTATAACGATGATTGCTGCCACCGCCTACCTTTACGGCATACTTCTCGAACAGACGCATGTTCGGCGTAGTCTTTCTGGTATCTAGAAGAGTCGTTTGACTGCCCTCCAGAAGCACTGCGATCTCATGAGTATACGTGGCAATTCCACTCATTCTCTGAAGATAATTTAACGCTGTTCTCTCTCCGGACAAAAGGACACGGATATCTCCTGTGACAACAGCCATCAGATCTCCTGCGTGAACGAAGTCTCCCTCCTTCACCTTCATATCAAAAGCAACCGTATCGTCCAGAAGCTCAAATACTCTCTGGAAAACCCACAGACCACAGATCACTCCATCCTGCTTGCAGATCAGATCCACCTGTCCCTTCTGATACTCCGGCATCACACAATTCGTAGAAATATCCTCACTTGTAATATCCTCTTCCAATGCCAGACGGATGTAACGGTCCGCATTCATCTTCATAAATGTTGTATCACTCATGTCTCTTTTTCTCCTTTTCAATTTCATCTAAGACTAACTGTTTATACTCTGCCTGAAGCTTCTCCAGATCCTCATAAGCTGACAGATCCGCCATTCCGGAAATATCCTTCGACTCCGGCAGCTTTTTCTCTGTAATTTCCTTTGCGGAACGATCCGCAAATACCATGGACTCCAGAAGGGAATTGCTCGCAAGACGGTTCGCACCGTGGACTCCGTTGCAGGAGGTCTCTCCCACCGCATAAAGACGTTCCATGGAAGTCATGCTGGACAGATTCACCTTAATTCCGCCCATAAAATAATGCTGTGCAGGCACCACCGGCACCGGCTCCTTGGTCACATCATAGCCTTCCTCCAGACAGCGCTGATAAATATTCGGGAAATGACTGCGAATCTCCTCTTCCGGAATCCGTTCCAGAGAAAGCCGTACATACGGCATATCATCCTCTGCCATCTGCTTCCGGATTGCTGCCGTCACCACATCCCTCGGCAAAAGCTCATCCACAAAACGCTCTCCCTTTTTATTAAGAAGGATCGCTCCCTCTCCCCGGACTGATTCGGAAATCAGAAAACGACGTCCCGGCTTCTCCGAATAAAGCGTTGTCGGATGGATCTGGATATAATCTATATGCTCCATTTCAATCCCATGACGAAGTGCGATCGCCAAAGCGTCTCCGGTAATATGACGGAAATTCGTAGAATGCTGATACAAACCTCCCAGACCGCCACAGGCAAATACCGTATATCCTGCCTGTACCGTTCCAAGAGTCCCGTCTGCCTCCCGGATCACCAGACCCTCACAGCCATCCTCTCCACAGATGATATCCAACATCATCGTATGATCCAGAATCGTGATATTGTCTCTCTCCTGCGCTCTTGCCAGAAGCTTACTGGTGATCTCCTTTCCGGTAATGTCCTCATGAAAAAGAATCCTTGGTCTGGAGTGGCCGCCTTCTCTGGTGAATGCCAGTTCATCCCCGTCTCTCTCAAAATCCACGCCATAGCCGATCAGATCCTGTGCGATCTGATTGGAGGAACGGATCATCACATCAACGGATGCTTTATTATTTTCATAATGACCTGCTTTCATCGTATCTTCAAAATAGCTGTCATAATCCTCCTCTCCCCGCAGCATACACATTCCTCCCTGCGCCAGGAAAGAATCGCTCTGATCCACCTCATCCTTTGTGATCATCAGTACCTTATATTGTGCCGGAAGCTTCAGCGCGCAAAAAAGTCCTGCTGCCCCTGTGCCTACGATCACAACATCTGTCTGTCTGTTCATAATTATCTCCATTTCTGATTCTGATCTTATTTTATATTATGATGTCAGGGTCAAAAGCTATTTTCCCCCAACTTTTATCTAAAAACTACCATAGAATGAAGTCCTGCATGAAAATTCAGGCTTTTTACCAATACACGGATTTCTGCTGTACCAGTGTCCTTTTCCTGCATCTCCACATCAAGCGGTCCCGGCCACTCATTGGAGGTCTCAGCCCGCAGTTCCCCATTCACATAAACGCTGCACTGTCCCCAGACACTTTCAAAATGAAGCACCGGCAGTCTGCCATTGATCTTGTCCGGAATGTGTGTCCGGATACGATATATGCCGTACTTTCCTTCCTGATCTTCAAAAATTGCAGGGGTTCCCGATTTCTCATCCACCTGCACATCCATCCAGGTATTCATATCGAACTCATCCACATGCATATTGACATCCGGCTTTTCCTCGTAAAGCTCCGAGGTCATCTTCCAGCCGGTCAGATACTGCTGGCGGATGCTCTCCACAAAAGGCTCTGTCTTTCTTGTGGAAAGAGGAATCATCAGGCTGCCAAACTCCACCTCCGGAGCTATTGCCGAGATCACCATCTGGCTGGCGCCCTCCTCCGCCTGAACAACTGCCTGACATCTGCCGTTAAACAGACTCCTGTGGCCTGATCCAAAATCCTCATGACAGGTAGGATCTCCATTGCAGGTTCCAAGGATCACTCCGCCCTCTACATTAATATCAATCTCAAAGGAAGCGTCCGGCACGCCCCGTCCTTTTTCATCCACAGCATAAATATTTACCGGCATGGCATCTCTGCCATCATTATACATTCCACGATGCCATGGCACGATCTTTAACCGAACCGGCTCTCCCGTGGTAATCTTCACATCATGGGCCGCCTTGACCCCGTCCCGGTATCCGATCAACTCAATATATCCCGGCTGATACGGCACCTGCCATTCTGCCTGTTCATAAAGATCGATCTTCTTTCTTCCGTAGGACTTCCTGTTGACGATCAGCTCTGCTTCCTCGCAGTTGGTATGAGACATCACGCGGATCATCTGCCCTTCTTTTCCACGATGGTTCCAGTGTGGCAGCACATGACACACCGGCTTTTTGGAAAAGATCGCCTTCGCCATGTAAAAAGCATCCTTTGCATAACCGCAGGTATCCATCATGCCAAAGTAAGAAGAAACAGACGGCCAGATATACGGGGTCGGTTCTCCGAGATAATCAAACCCCGTCCACATAAAGGCTCCCGCCATAAAATCGCGCGCCATAATATCTTTCCAGGTCTGCCGCACCGTTCTGCCCCATTCCGCCGCATGCTCATCATAGCTGCAGATCATATGAGTCTCCTCATCATCCTCATAACAGCTTCTCACCGAAAATGAGGATGTAGACTCGCTGGCAAATACCGGCATGTCCGGATGCTTCTTATGAAAGCTGTCGTACTGCTCTGTCTGATAATTGATACCGCATACATCCAGAGAATCCACCGCACTCTCCTCCAGGTCAATACCTCCATGCATGGCTCCTGTCACAAATCTTGTATCATCCAGTGCCCGTATCTCCTCCCGCATGGTATGCGCCATCCGCCTGCCTTCCTCAGTTCCCTGCAGCGGCTCCTCGTTAAAGATCGAATACATAATGACCGAAGGATGATTTCTGTCCCGGAGCACCATGGTACGAAGCTGCTCCAGTCCCTCCTCCGAAGTCTCAAAATTGCGATTTTCATCTATTACAAGCATTCCCATTTTATCACATGCGTCAAGAAGCTCCTTGTGTGGCAGACCGTGGGCACATCGATAAGCGTTGGAACCCATTGCTTTTAACCTCTCGATCCGGTACTCATGCAGCGCGTCCGGCACCGCCACTCCTATGCCGCCAAAGTCCTGATGATTGCAGGTTCCAAACAGCTTTACCGGTCTTCCGTTCAAGATAAATCCCTTCTCCGGATCCATGGCAATAGTCCGAAAACCGCAAACAGTCTTGTCCGAATCTACCAGCTCGTCCTCCACAAAAACCTTGGTGATCACCTCATATATATTGGGTTCCTCAATATCCCATACCTTGGGATCCTCTATGGTAAACTCTGTCTCAACCTGAGATTCCTCCCCTGCCTCGCAGATCACACCCTCGTTATTGATATTAACCTCCAGCTCCTGATCCGGATCTACTAATGTTGTTGAAATCCTTACCTCCGTATCCTTGTCTGTCTGATTACATATATTGGTAAATAAATTGACCTTCCATGTATTCTCCGAAGTCTCCTCCATGCGTATAAAAAGTCCGTACTGCGGAATGTGGATCGGATTCTTGATATTAAGCCGGACATGACGGTATATTCCTGCTCCTTCATACCACCAGCCCTCCCAGACATCTGCATCTACAAACACAGCCAGCACGTTCGGTCTGGAGCCAAAATGTGCCCGGTCTGAAATATCGATCTGAAATGGTGTATAAGCAGAAAAATTCCGATGGATCACGGAACCGTTAAAATATACAACGGCATGGGTGGCAACGCCCTCAAACTCTATGGTAAGCTCCTTATCCCGGTACTTTTCCGGAATGGCAAATACCTTCCGGTACCATGCTTTCCCACCGGATTTATATCCCCAGTTTGCTGCAGACTCCTCCGAAAACGGCTGCTTCACCGCCCAGTCATGGGGCAGATTGACCGTCTCCCATTCTCTTGCGTCAAAGTCCTCCTGTGGTACTCCGGGACAGGCTCCGGCTTTTGAAGTATTATATATATAACTATGAGTCATTTCGATCGGCTCTTCTATGTCTCCCAGATGGAAACTCCAATCCTTGTCCATAGACAAAGAAACTCTTGTACTCATATGCCAAACACCTCCGCATCTTCTTCTAATCATTAAAACATACCACCATCATAACGTCAAGAAAAACAGCAGATCATTCCCTTGAAATAATTGCATTTATGCTTCTTTTGTAGTAAAATACAGTAAATGATCCAAATTATCATTGAACGCCTGATCGGACGAATAAAGAATAAAAAGGAGAATACCTATGGAATTAAAAGATTTTATGGACTTAAGTAAATTGCAAAAAATTCAGGATGCTTTTTCCGATGCGACAGGACTTGCCGCAATTGCGGTTGGCAAAAACGGCGAGTATATAACCGAGGGAAGCAATTTCACGGATTTCTGCATGAAATATACACGTAATTCCACCGAGGGAAACCGCCGCTGTGTTAAATGCGACAATGAATGCACCGGAACATACTATTGCCATGCGGGACTGATGGATTTTGCCATTGACATTATGCTGAACGGAGAAAAGGTCGGAGCTATTATCGGTGGACAGGTTCTGCCGCAGGAACCGGAGGACGAGAAGTTCCGTCAGACTGCCCGGGAGCTTGGTATCGATGAGGATGCCTATGTACAGGCTGTTCATCAGGTACCTGTCAGTTCCGAGAAACGGATCCGTGCTGCCGCAGACCTCTTAGGAGAGATCGTAAACCAGTTAGTAAATCTGGAGTATTTCCGTTACACGAACGGGAATCGTTTTAACCAGCTTCATGATGAGGTAATGCGCACCACCAATATCATTCAGGATATCAATGCCAATACCCACTCTCTGAAGTCTATCGCCAACAAGCAGAAAATGCTTTCCCTGAATGCTTCCATCGAAGCAGCCAGAAGCGGTGAGGCAGGCGTTGGCTTTGCCGTTGTTGCAAAGAGCATGGGCGAGCTTTCTTCCCAGTCAGCTACCATTTACGGCGATATTGAGAAATCTGTTGCCGAGGTTACAAAAGCTGTCAACGACATTGCCGCATTATTTGAGCAGTAGATGTTTTGAACAGATAACATTCGCACTCACTTACGGTGATATCCAATATGGATATCACCGTTTTTGTATAATAAAAATCAGGCTCCATACACAACATACGCCATGTGTGGAGCCTGATTTTATTTTAATGCCAATGCCCGGAATAGCTAACTGCATTTTCCGCATTTGATCCTTGCATCATATTAATTACATAACAAGACGAACCTCTGTAACAGGAGTCAGCTTGTCAGCCGGGATATAATTATCCTCGAACTTCTCACCATTCACATAGAATTCCTTGCAGCCGCTCTCTGCGCCGTTTGGATTCTCAACCTTGATCTTAAGCTTGCTTCCACGGAAATTCTTCTCCATGGTAAACTCTTTCCAGTCACTTGGAATAGAAGGAGCGATGCGGATACCATCCAGATCAGGACGGATACCACAGATACCCTCTACGCAGCCTACCATACATGTAGATGCGGTACCTGTCAGCCAGTGTACATGAGAACGTCCATGGAATGGGCTCTCATCACCCTCCGTATACTGTCCGTGTACATATGGCTCCAGCTTACGGATCTCTGCCTTGTCATTCTGTGAAGAAGGTGAGCTCTCCTCAAAATACTGGAATGCCTTGTTTCCATGTCCCATCAGTGACTCTGCAAGAATGATCCATCCCTGTGTCTGGGAGAAGATACCACCATTCTCCTTTGTTGATGGAGGGAACAGACCAGCCAGTGCGCCATCAAAGTAATGATCTACATAAGAAGGAGCCATCACCTTTGCACCATAAGCGGTATTCAGCTCACGGTCTACAGACTCCAGAGCCTTCTCAGCCTGATCCTTGGTAGCCAGACCGGAAATAACGGCCCATGACTGTGGGTTCAGCCACATACTTGCCTCCGGATCCTTCTTGGAACCGATAAGCTCTCCGGTATCCTTAAAGCCACGGTTGAAACGGTCATCCTCCCACCAGAGCTTGTTGATCTTGTCACCAATCTCTTTCTGGGTCTTGTCCAGATAAGCGATATAATCGGTATCATTCTTCTTCTGTGCGAAAAGACGCATGATAGAGAATGCATAATATAACTGCATTGCCACAAAGGAAGACTCACCCTGTGCCCCCAGACGCAGACAGTCATTCCAGTCAGCGTGAAGACCGGCCGGAAGACCATGTGGTCCCAAATGATTCATGGAGAAGTCGATCGCTCTCTGCAGATGCTCATAAACAGTTGCTTTCTTATCTACGTTAGACCAGGTGATCTCCTCATCCATAAATGCCAGATTACCTGTCTCTGAAACATACTTAAATACAGTAGGGAACAGCCACAGTGCATCATCTGCACGATATGCAGGATGTCCTGTCTCTCTTACATAATCCGGATCATCCGGTGTACCCTCATGACCTGCACGCTCATCATGATCGAAACGAACCAGTGGAAGTCCACCACCATTGTCTACCTGTGCAGACAGCATGAAACGGATCTTGTCCAGTGCAGCCTCAGGATCTGTATGGATGACACCCTGAATATCCTGAACCGTATCTCTGTATCCATATCCGTTACGCTCACCACAGTAGATAAAGGATGCAGCTCTTGACCATGTAAAGGTCAGGAAGCACTGATATGCATTCCATGTATTTACCATGCTGTTGAAAGCAGGGCTTGGTGTATCAATTTTGAAATTATCCAGCTTAGAATGCCAGTAATTCTTTAACTCATCGATCTCTTTGTCACAGACAGAAACATCCTCGTAGCATGCAAGGATCTTGTCTGCGTCAGAAGCCTTATAACGACCCAGTACAAATGCAAGCTCCTTTGACTCGCCCGGAGCAAGCTCCAGTGCAGTATGAAGGGCACCACAGCTGTTCTCATTGTAGTTGAGAACGCCATCACACTCACCACGCTCTACAGCAACCGGATTGCCATAATCGTGATACATACCAATGAAAGCTTCCTTATCACCATTGTAAGAAGTAACCTTTTGGCCTGCCATGCCGAAGAAACGCTCTTTGCCGTTGCTTCCATCCGGACCCTTATACCAGTTCAGGTTGATCTGCTGCAGGATCTTGTTGCCAAGGAATAATGTGTTAGTTGTACAAAGAGAATACTGCAGGTTTACCTGATCCTGATTGTAATTGTCATCATTGGAAAGCTCCGCATAACCAAATACAGAAATCTTACGTGGCTTGTCTGTGGTATTTGTCACCTTACATCTCCAAACCTCATAAACCTTTCCAAGAGGTACATAATAATCTGCCTGGGTCTTGATACCTGCATACTCAGAAAACATTGTTGTATATGCAGTACCGTGATGAACCTCACTCTTGTACTCATTCAGATCCTTGCCAACCGGCTGCCAGGAAGCAGACCAGAAATCAGCAGTCTCATCATCTCTGATGTAAATGTAACGTCCCGGTGTGTCATCGCTGTTGAAATGATAACGCAGGATACGGCCGTTCGCACCGCTCTTTACAAAGCTGTAACCACCCGCATTGTTAGAAATGATCGCACCATACTCCGGAGAACCAAGGTAGTTACACCATGGAGCCGGTGTATCCGGTCTGGTGATCACATACTCGCGGTTCTTCTCGTCAAAGTAACCATAATTCATGAAAATATCCTCCTCTTTCTAGTAACGGCTTTCACCATTTTCTCATATCCCCATTATACGACACCCTTAAAAAAGGTGTCAACAACATAAACGTCATTTTCTAACAGTATTTTGATATCTTGTCACAATTCGCATATGATGACAGCCGGGAAAATTGCCGTTACAAACTTGTTTGTATAAGGTAATATCCCCAGCTGTTGTCAAGGCGACTAGCCTGACTTTCCCACATGACTAAGCTTTAAGCCGCTGCTTTTGCGGCGCTTTTTGCCTGATCTTGGTAAAAATGCTTAGGAATGTTGGAAAGTCATATGCGAATTTTTCAAAATCAGCCGTGCAGGCTGTTACCACCCACACCCGCAGACAGGGGACGCCTGATTTTGGCGGACTCTAGCCGCTGTTTCTGCGGCGGTCTGGGGGCTGTGGTGGGAACTCCGTGAATAGTGCACATTCACGATTGTGAAACCTCCCTTTCCGTGATAATATGGTCATAACAAAGGATATTATATGGAGGAACTTTATGAAATTAGATGTCTTAGGATTATTTGCCGCCTGCTCCTACGCACTGGACTGTGTCGAGGCAGAATTAGTTCATGTAACAAATAAACACGCCAAACGTGTTGCATATATGAGTGTCTGCATAGCAGAACAGATGGGCATTTCCGGGAAGCCTCTGCAGGATCTGGCTGCCTGTGCCCTTCTCCATGACAATGCACTGACGCAGTATATTCAGGAGGAGCTTCACAGCGACATTGCCCAGGCTGCCGTTTCGCAGCAATTTCCCAATTTAAGCCTGCACTGCTCCTTTGGAGAAGATAATGTCATTAAGCTCCCATTCCATACGGACGTTACTAATGTCATTCTTTACCACCACGAAAACGCTAATGGCACCGGTCCTTTTCAAAAAAAATGGGACGAAATTCCTCTTTTTGCCCGGATCATACACTTATGTGATCTCCTGGATGTTATGTGCCGTGCCAAAAACTTTACCACCGACACCTGGCAGAAAGCAAATGATTTTCTCCTGAAAATAAATGGTTCTATTGCTGATGAGGAATGTGTGCAGGCTTTTCTTCAGACATTTCCCGAAGATCACTTTCTGACCCTTGGAGATGAGGAGCTTGACGCAAGGCTCTGGGAGAAGGTCCCACGCATCAAACAGGAGCTTGATTTTGTACAAATAAAAGCTCTGGCTGATTTTTTTGCAAAGATCGTCGATTATAAATCCCCATTCACCAGCACCCACTCCATCGGTGTAGCAGAGCATGCCAGAAAATTATCGCTCTTTATGGGATTGGATCAGGAAACCTCCGAAAAAATGTATCTTGCCGGAGCACTCCACGATATCGGCAAAGTCGCTGTGGGCAATGAGATTCTTGAAAAGCCCGGCCGGCTTACCGATGAAGAATTTACGATCATGAAGCATCACGCCGCTTATACTTATTATATATTATCTGAAATTGATGATTTTGAAGAGCTGCGGGACTGGGCTGCTTTTCATCATGAAAGACTGGACGGAACCGGTTATCCCTTTGGCCGCTCTGCCGATGAATTGAGTATTCCGGAGCGCATGATGGCATGTGTAGACATTTATCAGGCCTTAACAGAAAGCCGCCCTTACAAGCAGGGCATGTCCCACGAAAAAACCTGCGGCATTCTGCAGGATATGGCAGACAAAGGCTGGCTTGATCCCGGCATCGTGCAGCAGGTAATGAAATGTTTCGATTCGGATGCATCACTTTAGAAATTATAGTATCAAAACATTCCATGTGGTAAGTTTTAGCATTTTACTTTCACCGTCATCTTCGCAGACACTTTACCAGCCTTCACCGTGATGACGGATTTTCCTTTTTTCATCCCTTTGACCTTTACGTTAATTCTCTTTGCCTTGTTTGCTGTCTTTATGATCTTAACAACCTTTTTTCCGGAAGCAGCAACCTTGATCTTATCCGTAGTTTTGCCGGATGAAATCGCATTGGTCACATAAAATGTAAGAACCTGGGATTTATCTATTAACTCTCTTAACTTTCCCCTATTTTCAAGGCTTTCCGCCATTGAAAATTCTATATATGTATCCTTTTCCCTTGTTTTTGCCCT
>CADAKW010000001.1:0-7964 GCA_902788645.1 uncultured Lachnospiraceae bacterium | reverse complement strand
TTGCTTCCCTTGTGGCATGGGCATAGACATTCATGGTGGTACTCACATCCGAGTGTCCTAACAGTTCCTGCACATCCTTGGGCTGAGCTCCGTTGGATAAGAGATTTGTTGTGTAGGTATGCCTCAGCGTGTGAAAATGGAAGCCTTCAAGCTCCGGTACTTTTCTCCCTGCTGTCCGGCAGGCTGTTTCTATGGTTGCCGGAAGTTCCAGACAGCCATCCTCCCTTAAGCATACAAAGAAGATTTCGGTGTAATCCTCCGGCACATTTTCTGTCATTCCCAAATGGTAATACTCGTAATGCACCCGATTCTTTTCCATTACCTCTTTGTAAAAATTCCGCTGATAAAGTTCTCCATACTGAAAACGGTTTTTGTGTTGTTCCTTTTTTGCCTTTCTCAGAATGTCTGCGAGGGTATCGCCGAAGTCAACAACCCTGACCTTTTTCCACTTTGTCGGACCGATTTCGTGCTTATGGGTAGCCCCATTGTAACGGACACTCCTGCGTACAGTTAAATACTGTTCTTCAAGGTTGATGTCCTGCCATGTCAGACCTGCCACTTCCCCAAGTCTGAGACCTGTAAAGTATGCTATCTGAACGGGAAGAATTGCATCCCTGCTTCGTTTCCCAAGCTGTTCAATCAGTTTCCGGTACATTTCAACGGAAAGCGGTTTAACTTTATCATTTTTTGCGGCTGTTTCATCTGCGAACAAATCCGTTTCATCCTTTTTGTGTCGCATAACCACATACTGCATGGGATTGAAGGTAATAAACTGCTTCGGAAATACTGCAAACCGGAAGGACTGCTGTAATACTGCTGAAAACGACCTTACATAATCAATGGAATAACCCTTTGATACAAAATCTCCAACAGTACCTCCAAACGAGAGCAGATCCATAAATTCCTGCAAGTGTACCGAAGTCACCGTTTTCAGTTTCCGTTTACTGATAGGGTGCTGTTTGATTCTTCCCACTGTCTGAAGATAATTGCCAACCGTTCCATTACTCAATGTACCTGTCTTTAATTCTTCCTCAGCCCACAGGTCAAGCAGTTCTCCGAGAGTGATGTTTTCAGCCTTTGCAACAAACCGCTTGGCTTCATAATCCTCCATTGCCTGCCTCAACAGCTTTTCCGTTTCGCTTTTGCTTTCCGTACCTGCAAATTCCTTCTGCACCAGATTACCGCTTGCGTCTTCCACATAGAAGCGGTAGTACCATTTCTTGCCTTTCTTTCTTACAGAACCTTTTGCCATAATCGTTTCTCCTTTCGATATCGACAATCGGAACTGATGAAATGCTTTCTGCGTGTAGATATCTTACGGACAAGTCCGTAAGCCAATTCGTCGCTCGTCAAATCTGTAAACAGCTTGACTCGCTTGCACTCATTGTATCATAACTCCGGTTGTCTTTTATACCGATTCGGAATCTTTTTCTGAAAGTAAGTTTGCAAGCCTTGTTTCTGCCACTTTCGGATTCTTGGAATAGAGCCTCATCACATCTGCCATATCATTAAAGGCATTGACAGAGTGGGTAATCTCCCTGAGAAACATGATTTCGTTATATTCCTTATTCGATTCAAACCCTATGGTGGCTGCTATGTCCGCATTCTCCGTATTGCCCTTGTAATTCTTACAGGCAAACCGGAACGAATCCATAAACAGCTCATATTCCTGTAACATCAGCAGCAGTAAGTCCTTCGAGAAGTCAGCTTCCTCATTATCAAGGTCAAGGGGTAAGCGGTTTAGGATACTGCTCATTGCATCACGAATCTGTAATTCCCTTTTATCCGTAATGTCTGTTTCGTATTCATCCGTTTCTCCTTTGAGCCATTCCACAGATACATGAAGTGCCTCTGAAAGACCATCCAGCACCAGCTTCTTGGTATTGTCGATTGTTCCTGCTTCATATCTCTGAATGGTGGAAGCTGTTACTCCCATCTTCTCAGCGACATAAGGCTGTTTCAATCCAAGCTCCTGTCTCCTCTGTTTTGCCCTGCTACCGATTAACTTGCGTAACTCTTTATCTTTCATCGTTACGACCTCCTTTCTCGGTATGGTATTACTATAACACATACTTTTTATAATTGCAATATGCAATTTAGTAATTGTTTTTAAAATTTCGTAACGCTTGACAGAATAATATAAAAGGTTTATAGTAGGCTTATCAAAAAATTGCATAATGCAATTCGCAAGGAGGTGATTCTATGACACAAACGAAGATTGCCTTATCCATTGAAGAAGCTGCCGAATATACCGGAATCGGACGAAATACTCTCCGAAATCTGGTTAAATGGAAAAAGCTTCCGGTACTTCAGGTAGGACGAAAGGTTCTGATTAAAACTGATATACTGGAGCATTTCATGGAAGTCAATGAAGGCAGGGATTTAAGGGATAAGAATACTGTCAGGGCAATTACAAGAAGAACTACAACTTAAAAAGGTGGCTTCCTAAGAAACCACCCTTTTGGTATGTATCAGACCGAAGCCATGATATACCTACACGCAAATAGATTATACCATGTGCTTCCTCTGGTATCAACCGGAACTTTCGGGGAAGGAGGATATTTTGAATGGATAGGCGAGTGATTTCCACAATTTATGTAAGCTCATATCAAGCCCTCGGCGTTTGAGAGCGAAATACACCCCTCGCACAAATCTTCGATTTGTACTCTGTGTATTTCGCGATTGCATCGAGCCAAGCGCGGCTGCTTGCAGACGGATTTGGCGAGAGCCGCGTAATGAAGAAATTGCTTTGCAATTTCTGAATGCGCCCTTGCAGGGAGCTGCCGCCGAAAGGCGGATAAGTTCGTAACAAGGATGTGTAACATCCTTTGGACACACTAAGTGTCCACTCACTTATCTGTTACTTCCACCTCTTTTCCTAATACCATACGAGAGGAGGAAGCACTATACAGAGAAACTCATTTATACAGATGAGCAAGCTCCATAATGTCAGAGGCAGGATTACCTATATATCCAGCCATGCCAAGCAGGAAAATCTGTATGCGGTATATGAAACCACAGACAGATCATACTGGACGGAGCTTGCCAGATACAATCAGCAGGAATTTCTGAAAAGTGGTACAGAGGGGAAATGTATCGAAGCAAGGGAGCTGATTATCGCATTACCGGAATCTTTTCCCAACCTTTATCAGCCCAACAAGCTGTTGCAGTTATTTACCAACCGCTTTAAAGAAAAATATGGTGTAGAGTGTGTATCAGCCCTACACCATAACAAACGGAAAACCAACTATCATATCCATCTTATCTTTTCTGAAAGGCTGTTACTACAAGAGCCTGTGGAAAAGATTGCAACACGCAATATGTTCTACAACGAACAGGGCAGGCATGTACGCACCAAGAAAGAGATAATGGATGATAATGGAAATGTCCGTAAAGGCTGTAAGATTATCAAAAAAGGCGATGTTTATGAACGAACCTTATTTACCAATAAAAACCCATTGTTTAAGCAGGAAGCATTTGTAGATGAAGCAAAACGCTTTTATACCGACCTTATCAATCTTCTGATTGAGGACGATAAAGATAAGCTCCATATATTTGATAAAAACGGGGTGTATCTTGCCACCAAGAAAATCGGCAAAAATAATCCAAAAGCAGAACAGATAAAAGCGGACAACGAAGTGCGTATGCAATGGAATCACGAAGTAGACCGAGCAATCGTCAGCCAAGTACCAGAGGATGAGATACGACAGATAAAGAAAGAATTTATCACAGACCGTATCCGACAATCCATCGACGCATGGGGCAGACAGCCGGATATGCTTGCAAGCATTATCATAAATGCAACCATGAGACTGGCACTTCTGATTTCCAAAGTGCTGACAGCCGCAAGGGAACTGAAAAACAAACTGTTCCACGAAGCCATTGAAAAAGAGTATGGTAATAAGGCTGATGTAAAGGAAGAAAGTATCACCAATGCTGATATTACTCCGGTTGCGGAAGAAGTAACAAAGACGGAAATGACCACAGTTACCGAAACAACTGTTACAAAAACAGAGGTCATCGAAGCTCCTAAGCCGCAGATACCACCAAGACCTGTTATGCCACCGGAAGCAGCAGCTTATCCGAAACTTCGAAAGATAAAAACTGCGTTAGATAAGCAGAATGAAACTATCTTTGAAGCAGAGCGTGAACGCAACGCACTGGAATTTGAGAGAAACGATTTAAGGGGATTTATCAAACTTACCAAGAAAAAGGAGCTTGACAGCCGGATTGCCGCTAAAGAGAAAGAAATCCAAATCCTAAAAGCCGGATTATCTGGTATTGTCAGACAGCATGGATTTGTAACGGTACAGGACTTCTACACAGCATTCTATACCACACAGCGTGCCACTGACACATATCAAAAAGAATGTGCCAAGTGGGAAGAAGCCTACAGAGAGAAAACCACTCCAAAAGCCGAAACCTTACAAGAAAAGATACAACAGTATCAAGAAAAAGATGAAAGACAGAATAATGGCAGAAGTATCAATTGTACAAAAGAAGGAGGGGCGAGATAATCCGCTCCTCCTTACATATCCCCTATTCTTCCTGCTTAAGTAATAGTGTCATTTCAGCAACTATTTCGTTAATTGTGCTTACTTGTGTAGCAATCTCCACTGTATCAGTTGCATTACTTCCTGCCATATCACTAATGGATTTGAATTGTTCATTTTCATTTCTGATATTTTCCGCTATGTTCTGATTGATAGAAACAGTCTTCTTAATAACTTCTGATTGCTTGCCATGAGCATCTCCCATTGTACCAATTGCATTAACAGAAATATTTAACAGTTCCGTCATATCCTGCATACACTTAAAAACATCTGCAAAAGATTCATTTTGTGTACTTAATTTTGTTGAATTTTCTTTCACTTGCGTCGTAATGTCCCGTACATTCTGCTGTACTCGTTCAATAACTTCCTGAACAACCTTTAGAGATTCCTGAGTGCTATTTGCAAGATTTCCCACTTCAGTTGCAACAACCGCAAATCCTTTTCCAGCCTCCCCAGCTCTTGCTGCTTCGATTGAAGCATTCAATGCCAGTAAATTTGTTGATGAAGATATGTCACTGATTAGTTTCAGGGTAACACCAATTTCCTGCACTGCATCTGCCAGTTTTTGTGCTACCTCCGTTGTGATTTTCATTGATTCTGATACTTCTCCATTAATTGTATGTAGATTTCCCAAAAGTTTCTCGTTTTCTTTTGATTTATCAAGCAAATCTCTGGATGTACTTTCTACCTGTGACACACTATTCGCAACAACATTTTCCCATTGACTCAATTCACTGAGATTTTCCATGCTTTCTTCAGTTTTTGCACTAAGAAGCTTACTATTTTCAACCAGCTGTTCACTAGTAGCCGCCAGTTCCTCTGCTGATGCACTTCCATTTTCAGAAGTATGTGAAAGTGACATGCCTGCATTCTGTAATGTACCAGACAACCTTTGAACCGAACCCAAAACATTCATTACTTTTTTATTATTAGATTCCATTTCATCTTTCTTTGCATTAACAAGGAAATGACTTATTAAATAAGTTAATATCACAATAAACAATAATGTTAAAACAAGACATACGATTCTTGCAATTACATTAGGTATAAACAATGCGTCTTTAACAGGAAGCAATGCGTGTCCTCTTACAAACCATGATACTGCTAAAGAAAGTGTAATCTCTAAAGCTGTTATAACAACAATTTTCACATCTACAAAAAATGCTACAGCAATTACAAACAATAAAGCATATCCCCAAAACTCCGTTGATGGTATCATATACAAAATAAAATTATATTGAGTAAACATGATTATCACTAAGAAAATTTTAGCCGCCTTCAATTTATTAGCAGACACAAAGCCATCTACAAAACCTGTTTTTACAAAATAAATGCCAATAAACAAATAAAGCAAGCAGGTAATATCAAAAATAATTAATGCTGTCCAACTAACTGTTGGAAACAACCCAAAAATTTTCTCTGTTGTATACAATAGTCCTGCACATTGACACGCCCCCGGAAGTATTAACAATATCAATACATATACCTTATTTATATATTCATCCAATGCTGTTTTATATTTTCTCTGTGCGTTCATCATAACCTTCTCTCCTCTCTAAAATTCATATAATTGTACAATAATAGAATAACCAGCTCCAACTGTGCACAGAATTATTTTATTGCCCTTTTGAGAATATGTATCCCACATTCTATTCAAACACAAGATAGGACATGTATTTCCAGTATATCCATATTCTTTTCCCACAAAATGATATTTATTTTTTTCAAGAGGAACTCCCAATATTTTCAACGTTTCCGTATTATATATATCGCTAAGTTGAGAGAAAACAAAATAATCAATATCATCTATGACTAAATTATTTCTATTAACCACTTCCATAATAGAATCAGCCCATTTCTGTGATAAAAAATCCATTGGAAATGAAATCCACTCTAATCTTTTTTCATTAGGTTCTACTTTTTTTAATGGAACTTTCGACATTCCACATTTAGGATACGTAACGTATTGATGGTAGCTTGCATTTACAAACGTATATGTATCTAATAAACCTCTCTGTTTTTCTGACTCTTCGCAAGATAATGCAACACATGCCGCAGCATCAGCAAAAGTTGCATAAACCACAGTATCCGTCCATAATGTAGCCGGTGAAACGCAAAAACATCCGACCACAAGTGCCTTGGTAATGTTTGAAAGTTTCATATATTTCGATACGACATCCATTCCCTGAAGCATTCCTATACAATTTGCATTTAAATCGAACGCCACCTTAATATTTTTCATTTCTTCACCATACAAACCAGTAACTCTCATTGCATTTGTGGGTGACAAATACTCTGGAGTATCAGTGCATACAACAAGCATTTCATAATCTTGCAAATGGAGATGGTTCTTTTTCATACAATTATCTATTGCATTTTGAATCATCGTAATCGCGTTTTCGCCTTCTGAAATAAAATAGCGCTTTCTTCTTCCCAAATGATTCATAAGACTATGTGCACTAAGTCCTATTTTCTAACTCTTCATTATAGACTTTATTTGGTGGAATATATACACCGGTTCCATCCATCACAACATTCTTCATGAGCAAAACCTCCTATTCTTGAATTGCTTAACAATCCAGTGTATTTTTATATTACTCCATACAAAAATGCCCTTTACCGCATAGCAATAAAGGGATTAGATTGTATCAGCATATATAACAATTGAACTTTCCATTTTTTTACATAACAAAGAAACAGCCTGTGCTGTGCTGTGCTGTGCTGTGCTGTGCTGTGCTGTGCTGTGCTGTGGTCAAGTCCTTTCTTTAAAACTTTTTTCTCTATGTGTTATATTATACCTTTTTTGTGACTTTTTGTCAATTTTCTTGGAGTTTTCTAAAAAGTTTCGTGATAATGCACAATCAAACACGTTTTGTTTCACAAACTATATCTACCACAATTCCAGACTATCAATCGCATCCACCCATGCCTGCATTTCACCGTTCAAAGCAAGTCTGGCATACTCAAGCGGTTCATCTATTGCCAATGCATTAAGTGAATTCTGCGAGCAAGGTGTTGTTTTCAATCCATCCTCCGCCTTATTACAATCAATCCGCAATATGTAATTCTCAAAGGTGGTTACATCAATGCTATTCGTATATGGGTTATAATCTGCATATATCAATATCATATCTTATCTGTCCTTTCCTTGTTTTTCTAAAAATTTTGAAAGCATTTCAATCCGTTCTTCCTGCCATTATTATTTTGTATTATACTTTGTTACAGGATTTTCTTTCCCTTATTTTTTCCCTTATCAGGCTTCGTAACACGAGGGAAAAGGATATAACACAAGGGAAAGCATAAGGGCAAACTCACTTGCTACAAATTTAGCATTTTCAAGGGTTTGCGGACTTCATGAAGATAAGATATAACAGTTAATAAATGTTAAGAATTACGTCAAATCAAAACTGG